>JASEGX010000100.1 GCA_030017815.1 Thermodesulfobacteriota bacterium
TCCATATCCAATCGGTCGAAATACATTGATGCCTCACCTTTTGAACGTTACCAAGTGATTATAAGAGCATCTAACCCTGCCAATTTCTACTTGACCAGCCAATCCCTTTTTTCTACACTGCTGGTATCCGGATTTCCAGGTGCGCGCTACGTAAGAGTGCGTTTCCATAACCTTACAATGACATTATTAGACCCTTTCCTCGTAGGAGCAGCATCTTGCTGCGACAGAACATCGCGGCTGAAAGCCGCTCTTACAATAAGGACAGGAGGATCGATGGCGCCGGGGTGCCGGTAATGAAGGAATAGGCATTGTCAGGGAGGAATTATCATGCCCATCTATGAATTTTACTGTGCTGATTGCAATACTATCTTCAACTTCTTTTCCAGCCGGGTAAATACGGAAAAACGGCCTATGTGCCCGAAATGCGGCAGCGGCCCCCTGGATCGTCTCATGTCCAGGTTCGCCGTTCTAAAAGGCGCGAAGGGAGAGGATGACGTGGGAATGCCGGACCTGGATGAATCGAAGCTGGAAGAGGCCATGTCTGTGCTGGAACGCGAGGCTGAAAATCTCAATGAAGATGATCCCAGGCAGGGTGCAAAGCTCGTACGCAAACTGTGTGATATGACCGGTCTTGATCTTGGCTCCGGCATGGAGGAGGCGCTAAAACGGATGGAGGCCGGGGAGGACCCGGAGCAGATAGAAGAGGAGATGGGAGATATTTGGGACGGAGAAGATTTTTTAAATATATCCTCAAAGGCCGCTCCGGCAGCAAAGAAACGACCTCCTGCCCATGACGAAAACCTTTATTATTTATAGAGAGAAATGGACCTCCCTGCTATTCATATTTTCCGGTAGGTGTAGATGGAGGGCGTCCATCAAGGATATCTTGTGAGATCTTTTGTAACTCTGAAATATTAAATGGTTTTTTTATACAGGCCAGGGCCCCGCTTTTCAGGAGTTCGCATTCAGGTCCATCGCTGGTAACTACAAGAACAGGGGTAGAAGGATTTAGCATTTTTATTCTTTGTATCAATTCAAGGCCGTCCATCTTTGGCATCATGTAATCCGTAATGATTAAATCATAAGTTTTCATGGTAATCTGTTTGATTGCCTCTGCTCCGTTTTCTGCAGTCTCTATTTCGTAACCAAAAAACTTAAAAGCCTGAAACAGTAATGCTCTTATCATTTCTTCATCATCTACGATAAGGATCCTTTTTTTCTCCATTTGTTCACGCCCCATTGTTAAGCAATTTTCAACTCTAATCAGGTGGATTCTAACGGCTCTTGCCCAGCAGATCCTCTCCCCTATAGAAGACAAAGTTGGAGAAATAAGGGATTAAAAATAGAAGCAAATATCAATTAATACAACTAAAAGGAGAATAAAATCAATCAAAAAATACAACTGTAGGGCGATAGACTTTTCCCTTTTTCTTTACGATAGTTAAAAAACGTCAGTGAAGAGAGAATCGCCCCTAGTGTAGTGCGTCATAAGTCCCTTTACTTTGATCGTCATTCCGGGCTTGACCCGGAATCCAGTCTTTTTGCCTTTCTGGATTCCTGCCCGCCAGGGTCGGACGTGGACGGCTTTCGCAGGAATGACGGTTTTTGATGCCACAATATATGTAAAGAAACGTTGGACGCACTACACTAGCTATAAATTCCAATTTTAAAAAATTAAAACGGGTTATGTAAAAATTGACGGGAATCGACCGAAAAATTGGCGTGCGAATTAAAGAAATAAGGAAGAGCCGGGGGCTGTCTCAGATTGAATTGGCCGAAAGGGTCGGCATATCTTTTCAGCAAATTCAAAAATATGAAAAAGGGGTTGCAAATATAACAGTCTCTCGCCTTCAGCAGCTTTCTGAAGCCTTAGGTATTCACATTACCAGCTTCTTTGAAGAAGGAAATTTTGTTCCTAAGGTTTCAGGCCCTACTTTAGAATATACTCCGGGAGAGCCCCCCCTCGAATGTTTCCAGCTCCTAAATAAGGAAGAGGTTATTATCTTGAAATTCTTTCGCAAAATTAGGAACAAAAAATTAAGAGAGGGCCTCTTGAAGCAAATACGGGGGATTATCGAATTGGAAAAAAAGAAATAGGAACATACCTTCCGCTAAAACAGTAACGGGGTTAAAAGAAATACAATAACCTGAAGTAATTATGAAAGATATTAAAGACATCCCAAATTTTAACAGACCTCGTGAAAAACTGGCAGCCCAAGGGCCGGAGGCGCTATCGGATATTGAGCTTCTCGCCATACTTCTTGGAAGTGGGGTAAAGGGCAAAAACGTCTTTCAAGTAGCTCAGGGTATTCTACGAAAGCTTGATAAAGATAAGGGAAAAGTAGATCTAAAAAGTCTTATATCGATTGAAGGCGTTGGTCTTGCCAAGGCCTGCCAGATTGTGGCTGCCTTTGAATTTGCAAGACGGAGGTTCTTCAAGAATTTATTAGTGGTTCAAAGGGCGAAAGATGTTTTACCCCTTATTTTACATATTGCGGACAAAAAACAGGAACATTTCCTGTGTATATCTCTGAATGGCGCCAATGAGGTTATCGGAAACAGGGTGGTTACTGTTGGCCTTCTTAATTCAAGTCAGGTTCATCCCCGGGAGGTATTTGCCGACGTCATCTCCGACCGGGCCGCATCAGTTATCCTTGCCCACAACCACCCGTCAGGTGTACTGAAACCAAGCCCTGATGATATAGCCATAACGGAACAGATGGTTGAGGCAGGTAAAATCCTCGGAATATCTGTGTTAGATCATATAATCATCACAAAAAAAGGATACCTGTCTTTCAAAGAAAAAGGGCTGATGTGACCCCCTTTGGGGGATTTACACACCTGGCGTCAAGAATAAGGACTGTCAGGTGATGTATTTTTCATCTTTTCGTAAGAATTCTCCGTAATGTTTTTTAAGACACTCGGGACACAAGCTATGGGAGAATTCCGCTTCAGAATGATCCTTTATGTACTGTTTAATTCATATATTAGTATCTTTTTTGTCAATAGGCTGTTAGCCATTACGGGTTTCCTGAATGAAGATGCTGCTTGTAATCTCCTCTGTGCCTGCGGCGGAACAAAGCAGGCGTTTTTCAAAACCCTCTTATTAATTAATTCGGCTTAATTCAATAGAAACTTAACTTATGATAATGTCATCCAGGTGCCGCTTTGGCACATGGTGTACGCCTTCGGCATCCCGCCAGTATTTGATGTCTCCAGCAGGCCCGACTGTCTCGATTGCTACCTTTTCCCTGGGCTTACCCAGGGCCACAACAAGGAGTATTTCGTAGCGTGATGGTATTCCGAGGGCCTTGCGGAGTTCCTCCCGCTGTACTGACCCGATAATGCAGCCGCCCAAACCCTTTTCTGCCGCACCCAGGAGGATGCTCTGGATGGCTATCCCGGAGTCGTAGCCGACAAAGGACTGGTTGATCTCTTTATCCCCCAGTACCATGATATAGGCCGATGGCCTTTCTCCTTCAGCCGGGCCAGGCCAGTCTTTGAGGTAAGCAGCCCAGGCCAGGTGCGCGAATATCAAGGCGTTTTTTTGAGGGTCGCAGGAAAGGATGTATTTCAGGGGTTGGAGGTTACCGGCGGATGCCGAGAGTCTGGCCAGGTCAACGAGTTCCCTTAGCGTCTCGTGCCCAATCGTCACTTCCTGATAAAAGCGCCGATAGCTCCTGTTCTTTAGTATCAAATCTCTTATCATCTTATATCCTTTTCAATTTTCAACTACTGTAAATCAGGTAAACGCCGCCCAGAAAGACCATGGCGCCGCAAACCCTTTTCAATATGACAGCGCCACGGGATTTTTCGCTCCAGTTCATATACCGCTGGACCAATTCGGCGGAGGTTCCGGCTGCTACAATGACCGAACAGTGGCCGAGGCCGTACATGAAAAGCAGGAGAACCCCGTAGGAGATGTTTGTGGCGGCAATTTGAAAGGTGACGCCAATAATGGGTGCCATGTAAGCAAATGTGCAAGGGCCTACAGCCACACCAAAGATCAAACCGAGTATCAAGGCCATCCACAATCCCTTTTGTTTCATGCCGATCTGCCCTGGTCCAGACCATGGAGCCGGGATTACGTCCATCAGGTAAAGGCCTACCAGGAAGAAGACCCCGGCAACCAGGTAGTTGCCATAAGGGCCAATATCCCCCAGCATGCGGCCGGCTGCCGCGGTTACTAGGCCAATGGTAGCAATGGTTATCAGAATCCCGCAGGCAAAAAGGAGGGATATGGAAAAGGCCCGTCCAGAGGACATACGCCCCTGACCGTCGATGAATCCAATAATCAGGGGTATAGAGGCCAGGTGGCAGGGACTGAGAAGGATGCTAAGTATTCCCCAGACAAATGATGCTCCCAGAGCCATACCGGAGCTGTTTTCTACGGTTCTGGTCAGTATGCCAAAAAGTTGATCCATGGCTATTTGATGAATCTGAGTTCCTTAAGTTTGGCTACCAGATCGTCTTTCGGATAAAATCCCAGATGTCGATAAACCTCCTGGCCATTGGCATCCACAAAGACCTGTGTAGGGATAACCATGATACGGTAGCGCCGGGTTAACTCTGGTTTACCGTCAATTTCCACCACCTGTACCCTAAGCTGGCCTTCGTACTCCCTGGCCAGGGACTCCAGGATAGGCTTCATTTGTCTGCAGGGGATACATATTCCCCTTCCGAACTCCATGAGGACTGGTAGCTTTGGCTTCATCGCCGGTTCAGCCCGAAGAGGAGTAATGGAGAGGAGGCTTACAAAAATCGCTGATATCAATGCAAGCAGGACCTTATCTTTCATATGTCTTTTCCTTTATCCAGTCTTTTATCTGGGTTTTGGACGGCAGACGGCCATAGGACTTGATCTTGCCGTTTATTACCAGGGCCGGGGTGGCTACCATCCCATAGCTGGCGATTTCTCGCACGTCACGGATATGCTCTACCTCCGCTCCTATATTCTCTTCTGTGAGAATAGACATGACCATCTGCTCCAGTTGGTCGCAGCTCGGGCACCCTGGCCCCAGGATGGCGATGTTTAAAATAGATGTTTTTTCTTCAGGCACCGGTTCTCCCACAAATTTCTTGAATTCACGCAGAAAAGCCGCTTTATATTCTGCCTCTACCGAAGAAGGTATGTAATTTCTGGCTCTTAGCTTCACGAGCATCAGGTTAGCAATTTCTTCATCTTTCCGGCCCTTCCAGGTGGACAATTCCTCCAGCACCGTTTTAAGACTTATAATTCCTACCCGGATGCCCCTTACCACTATGTAAGAGAGTTCTTCTTCCGACATCATGATGTATACTTTCAAGAAACATAGCCCTGCCCCGGCTCATAGCAGGGCTGTATTGATTTAAGCTACCGCTTCCAACCTGACCATACAGGAATTCCATTATCATCTCTGAGTTTCAGAACAGCGTCGCCTTTCTTTACCTCTGCGGCAATAATGGCCGGGTTGCCCATCATGGTTACCCTTGAACCTTTAACCTGGACCTCATCGCCTTTTTCAATCTTTGTGTCGAGCCTTTCAAGATACCATTCCGGTCCGAGGTGCACAGATATGGTCTCTTTATCGGTTTTTACCAGGAGATGAATGCCGTAATGCATTCCCCTCATCGGTGTAGTTTTATCAACGGCCTCAACGGTGCCTGAAATAGTTTCAACTGTGGCCGGGTCATACATCCTCTGATACTGTGTTCCCATACCCCATCCTCCGCTTCCACGCCAGCCCTTCCAGGGTTGGGCCAAAGCTAGGGAGACAACTAAAAGCACCGAGAGTGTTACCAATAGACCTATGATACTTTTTGTTCTCATAAATACCTCCTTGAGCCGGATTTTATGCTGATTTTAAAGTAGTGAACCCTTTTTTGCCTCATTTATTTTTTACCTGAGCATCCTGATTCGCTGTACTGGAGCGGCTCTGAAGTAGCGCCTCTTGAGCCAGAGGGCCACGTTCACAAGGCTGATCAAAACCGGCACTTCCACCAGGGGACCGATTACAGCAGCGAAGGCCTGACCCGAGTCAATCCCGAAAACAGCCACGGCCACGGCAATGGCCAGTTCGAAGTTGTTGGATGCCGCGGTAAAGCTCAGGGTCGTTGACTGCTCGTAGGTGGCTCCTACCTTCATGGAAAGAAAGAAAGAGACAAAGAACATGATTACGAAATAGATGCACAGGGGGATGGCCACCCGGACCACGTCCAGAGGAAGCTGGACGATGTATTCCCCTTTGAGGGAAAACATAACCAGGATAGTGAAGAGCAAGGCCATAAGGGTTATGGGGCTGATCTTAGGAATAAATGTCTCCTCATACCACTGGCGTCCCTTGACCTTGAGCCCGATCAGCCGGGTCAACATACCTCCTGAAAAGGGAATACCCAGGTATATAAAAACGCTTTCGGCAATCTGGCCGATGGAAACATCCACCACCACTCCTTTAAGTCCCAACCATTCAGGAACAACAGTAATGAATATGTAGGCATAGAGGGAAAAGAAAAGGACCTGAAAAATAGAGTTGAAGGCCACAAGTCCGGCACAGTATTCCGTATCTCCTGCGGCCAGTTCGTTCCAGACGATGACCATGGCGATGCAACGGGCCAGACCGATCAGGATAAGACCCACCATGTATTCGTGGTGACCGGAAAGAAAGGTAATGGCCAGGAGAAACATCAGGATGGGGCCTATCACCCAGTTCTGAACGAGGGAGAGGCCCAGAACTTTAAAGTTATGGAAAACCTGTCCTAACTGTTCATATTTCACCTTGGCCAGTGGCGGGTACATCATCAGGATCAACCCGATGGCAATGGGGATATTGGTGGTACCGATCTGAAAATAATTGATCACGTTCCGTACGCCGGGGAAAAGATACCCCCCGAACACCCCCGCAAACATAGCCAGGAAGATCCATAAAGTTAGAAATCGATCCAGAAATGAAAGTTTTTTAAGAATTTGTTCGGCCATCTTTTAGCCTTTCAGTTTTTTGTCTCTTCAAGATATCCTGCTTAAATATTCTGAGGACAGTGTTCATACCACGTTGCGTTAAAAATGTTACTTCTCCTAAGTTGTCATTGCGAGCGCAGCGAAGCAATCTCGCTTTCAGATTGCCACGTCGTCCGCCGTAGGCGTACTCCTCGCAATGACATAATTACAACTTGGTCTCAGGACAGGATAGCATCTGGGCTTAAGCCAGATTATAAATCTTGGCAATAGCTTCCGGTGTTCTTCCTCTCTACACCAACATCTTTTTGATTTCTTCAACGCTCGGCACCTTGCCGGCCACCTTGACTACACCATCGACGACCAGGGCCGGGGTGATCATCACCCCATAGGACATAATCTCTTTGATATCAGCCACCTTCTCCACGGTAGCGTCGATTCCGAGGTCTTTTACCGCCTGCTTTGTGGCATCGGCCAGTTTATTACATTTCATACAACCGGGTCCCAGTATTTGAATTTTCATGGTTGTACCTCCTTTCCAATTATCCCGTATTGTCAAAAGATTAACCACAGAGCACACAGAGAAAATAAGAATATCAATAAATTAAGATCAGCTTTATGCACTTGTGGTTGTTTTTCACCTGAAAATACCTTTTATCTGTCATTCCGGGCGGTCTTATCCCCGCCGACGTCAGAAGTTTATATTTAAGATCCTGGAAATCTGCGTTCATCTGCGTCCAAAATCAAAGATTAGAACTGCATACGCATGACTTCTTCATAGGCTGAAATAATTTTATTCCGGACCTGCATCATCATGCGGAACGAAATGCCGGCCTTTTCCACGGCGATCAGTGTTTCATGCAGGTTGGCATTCCGGCCGGAGGCCAACTCCTCGACCTTTTTATCGGCAACCTGCTGTAATTCGTTTACTTCAGAGAGATATTTCTTAAGTTGATCACCGAAGCCGGCTCCGGATGACTTTTTTATATTTTTGAAACCAGCCCCAGCGTTATTAAGGGGCGTAGCAATATCCGGGGTTATACTCTTTGGACTCATGGAAGCAACCTCCGTTTGTTTAAGCTATCAGCGGTCAGCATGTTTGTTGTCCGTTATCCGTTAACCGTTGTCCGACATTTTCCTTCGGTAAACGGTCGACAGTGAACGGTGAACCGGCTTCATGCTGATAGCTGTTCGCTTAAAATTACTTACCTATCTCCAGCGTCTTTAATGCCATACTCTTGGCGGCGTTGATAGCGGTTACATTGGCCTCATAGGCACGGGTTGCCGAAAGCATGTCCACCATTTCTTCCATTACATTAACGTTTGGCATGAGGACGACACCGCGTTCATCGGCATCCGGATGGCTCGGATCATACACCTCTTTGAAATCTTCCTTGTCCTCAATAACGCCTAAAATCTCTACACCCCGCATGCCTTCGTTCAACTTACCGGCCAGGGCGGCCTTAAAATCTCCCGGTACTGGTTTGGCCATAAAGACTATAGACTTGGCCCGGTATGGCCCCCCCTCCGGCGTCTGCGTCGTCTGAACATTAGCCAGGTTGCTGGAGACTACGTTCATACGGGCGCGCTGTGCCGTTAGCCCTGAAGCGCTGATGCTCATCGCCGTTAAAAGATCCATAATCATTTTCCCCCTTCAATTATGGCCGTCTTTATTCCTTCAAACTTTTTTGCCAAAAGTTGTATGGAGGCCTGATACATCAGGTTATTTTCCGCCAGCCCAGCCATTTCCTGGTCTATATCCACCCCCTGGTAAGGGGATTCGACGACGCAGGCTGATAAATTATCATCATCTCCGACAGGCAGATGGCAGCGGCTGGTCCTGACAAGTTGCAGATCAGCCCCTTCTACGGCCGTGCGCATGGCATCTTTAAAGGATACGTCCTTTGGTTTAAAACCGGGGACCTCGGCATTGGTCACATTGCTCGTAGTCAGGCCGTGTTTCAGAAGACGGACATCCAGCGATCGTTTAAGAACCTGCATGGTGTGCGTAAATAATCCTTCGCCCATGTACTTTCTCCCTTCTCTCGAGTTGCGGGTTCCGTGTTGCGAGTTTCAGATTAAAAAACTCGCAACACGGAACCATCTCCCGACTCATCACTCTTCACTCTTTTTCTGACCCCTGAATTCTGTGCTCTGCCTTCTCTG
>JASEGX010000101.1 GCA_030017815.1 Thermodesulfobacteriota bacterium
GTGGTAAGGTTTCGCGAGTCATGTATAACATGTATAATGAGAAAAAGACCAAGAGCTCGGAACTGCTACAGTTGCTTTTACTGGACAACCTTTACGCTCAGTCCGGATCAGATGGGATTATCTTCCAGGGCGGAACAGCCTTGAGATGGGTTTACGGAGGAATGAGATTTTCAGAGGATCTCGACTTTGTAACCGACTTGCCCAGGGAGGATATTGAAAAGACCTTGGCCGGGACGTTTCAAAAGACGCAAAGGGCGTGTATCGCCCAGTTTGGCGCCGGGCAGGCGGAACATAAGAGAAAAAGCGAACGAGAACAGGCCATTAAGATGTTTTTTATATATCGCCCTCAAACTCAACGGGAAAGAATCGCTGTGAAGTTGGAGTTTGAATTTCTAAAAGCTGACCATAAGCCGCTGCTGCGCAAATTCATCTTAAGGGATTTGCCGTCAATCGCAGGCCTGGTTACTGAGGGAAAACTGATAATACCATACTCGAGCAGCATTATTTTAGCTGAAATCCCGGAAGAGATACTGTCGGATAAAATCAGGGCCCTCTATGAAAGAAAATATCTCAAGGGGAGGGATATCTACGATATCTGGTGGATGAGAAAACAATTAAAGGTAACCCCAACATGGATCAAGGTAAGAGAAAAATTTGATATGTACCAGGCCCCTTTTGTCCCGGCAAGGGCGGCAGATTACTTCCAAAAAATAGACTCTACTTCAAGTATCATAGATGCTCTAAGAAGAGACCTCCCCCGTTTTTTACCTCAAAATATCTTCTCTATATACCAGGATGAGGACTTCAGCGATTTCATTGCTACGTTAAAGGAGGTTACCTCAGACCTTTCCGATCAAGGAATGAAAAAATATTTTGAAGATTATGGAAGAAGAAAGAGCAACTCTTAAACGTTTGAAGCTCCTCCCGGCGCTTTTTCGCAAACAGGATGCAGAGAAAGTGACGCGTTACACAGGTATGTTTTTGTCCCGGGCGCTTCAAAAAGGCTTAATCCACCGTCTTAATCGGGGGAACTATGTCAATTCTTTTTTATATGAGCTCCCTAGCGTGGAGGAGGTGGGGTGCTTTTTAAAACCACCGGCTTATATCTCCTGTGAATGGGCTTTAAATTATCATGGCATCACCCTGCAATCCCCTACAGTGTGTACGATAGTAACATTAAGCACCTCCGTAGGTAAAAAACGAGGCCTTACGTATCAAGGCGTCGCTATTGAATTTTCGAGGATTTCCCCCTTCCTTTTCTTTGGATTTACCTACCACGATAGGTTCTATATGGCTACGCCGGAAAAGGCCATTCTGGATACCCTCTATTACCGTGGAACAATTCCGGCCCAGGATGAACTGGAACTGGACAGAGTGGACTTCGCTCTCCTTTTAAAAATGGCCGGGAAATATCCTTCGTCCGTGTCTCGTTCTCTTCGCGACTTGTCTAATTGGGCGGCCTCTGAGCAACGGTAAGCCAATCATCCTAAATTCCTCAGGAGCCAGGCTGTGCCCCGCCCGGGGCAAATGATGTGGAAATATGGCGTTGTGGTAGGAGAAATAGTCATAATTTTGACGCCATAACAGGCAAAATGACCTTGCATAACAGGAAACATTCTTATCATTGACAAGGGACAGTCGATTTGTTAATCAAATAAAGTTTGTGTAAGTGATAGGAAATGCTATGAAGATTATCCTGGGCAACTCACATCCGCAGTCACTTTTTGCGCAAAGGATAGAGGCGCTCAGCAGGCAGAAACTCTTTGCCTGCTACCAGTGCGGCAAATGTTCCTCCGGCTGTCCCATGGCTGAATCCATGGACCTTCTGCCCAACCGGGTCATCAGGGAGGCGCAATTGAATAATGGGCCTGTCATTATGTCCTGCCGCGCGGTATGGTTCTGTTCCTCCTGTTTTGCCTGTGCGGTGCGCTGCCCCAAGGGTATAGATATAGCGAGGATCATGGAGGCAGTGCGTACACTGCAAATGCTGGACGGCAAGCCCATCACAGAGCAACCATTCTGTGAGGATACCGGGACTCTGCCTCAGATCGCCCTCATCAGCCATTTCCGAAAATTTAATATGTAGTCAGGAGATAACCTTTCTTGCCTGAGGGTTTACGTGTAGGATATTTCCCCGGATGTACATTAAAAACCGACGCCCGTGACTTTGAGTCCTCCGCCCTGGCCGTAGCCAGGGTCCTGGGCATCGAAGTGGCCGAACTGAGCCGCTGGAACTGCTGCGGTACGGTTTACTCCCTTGATGCCGTAAACCTCATGCCCAGGCTAGCTTCCGTTCACAACCTTATCCGGGCAGAGGAAGAAGGTTTTTCTGAGATAATGACCCTCTGCTCCATGTGCTATAACACCCTTAAACAGACGAATAACCTTTTTACTTCAAAAAATAATGGCCGTGCGGCCATCAATGACTTCCTCTGTCTGAAGCCCGGCTACAGCGGCCGGGTAAAGATTTATCACTTTCTTGAATTCCTGCGGGAAAAGATAAGGCCGGAACAGGTCAAAAGCCTGGTGGTAAGTCCCCTGGCCGGCGTAGCCGTGGCCCCCTATTACGGCTGTCTGCTTCTCCGCCCAAAAGAGATAGCTATCGACGATCCCGAAAAACCGGAGATATTAACCCCCATCCTCTCAGCACTCGGGGCGAAGGTAATAGATTTCCCTTTTAATAACGAATGCTGCGGCGCTTACCAGACCGCCGTGCATCAGGAGGCCGTGGCCCGGCGGGCCTACCGGATAATTAGTTCCGCGCAGTCCGAAGGCGCGGATATGATAGCCGTAAGCTGTCCCCTCTGTCACTACAACCTGTCCGCACTGCAAGGCCTGGTGCGATCAACGCATCCCGGGCTAAAGGCCATGCCCATTGTATATTTTACCGAACTTATGGCCCGGGCTATGGGGTTGGATTATAGAACAGAGATAGGGGTAATCCCGCAGGACGTGGCAGCGGCCGAGGCCCGCCTGCGGCCGTCCCCGAACGACCCGGGACGGGAGGCATTAAAATGACCCGCCTCGGCGTTTTTATATGTCACTGCGGAAAGAATATTGCCCGCACCGTGAATATAGAGGCCTTAAGGGAAAAGGCGGCAACTCTGCCCCATGTAGTCCTGGCCAAAGACTATCTTTATCTATGCAGCAAGCCCGGCCAGACCATGATCGCCGACGACATCCGCGAACACCGTCTGGACAAGGTGCTTATTGCCGCCTGCAGCCCCAGGCTCCATGGGAAGACCTTTGCGCAAACCGCACAGCGGGCCGGTCTGAACCCTTATCTACTGGATATGGCCAACATACGGGAGCACTGTAGCTGGGTGCATATAGACGGGGCGGAAGGCACAGAAAAGGCCTTTTCCATCATCAAAGGCGGCCTGGGCCGGCTGCTCTATGCAGAACCGCTGGAGCCCTTCCAGAGCCCCGTAACCAAAAGGGTGCTCGTGATCGGGGGCGGCGTCGCCGGCATCCAGGCCACCCTGGATATAGCCAACAGCGGCTATGAGGTCTATCTTGTGGAGAAATCGCCGTCTCTGGGGGGACACATGGCCCAGCTCGGAGAGACCTTCCCGACGCTTGATTGTTCCTCCTGTATCCTCACGCCCAAGATGGTCGAGGTAAGTCAGAACGAGCACGTCCATCTTTTAAGCTATTCCGAGGTGACACGCATTGAAGGGAATATCGGCCAGTTCCAGGTCACCGTGCGCCTGAGGCCCCGCTATGTGGATGAGACGCTCTGTACCGGCTGCGGCGACTGTGTGCCAACCTGTCCGGTAGTCGTATCCAATGAATTTGACCAGGGGCTGGGGGCTCGAAAGGCCGTTTATCTGCCCTTTCCACAGGCCGTGCCTGCCGTCTATACCATCGACTGGGATGCCTGTCTCAACACTGATAAGCTGATTATCTGTGAAAACTGTTATAAGGACTGCGAGGCCAAGGCCATAAATTTCCTCATGGAACCCCAGGAAAAAATGGTCGAGGTAGGGGCCGTGGTCCTGGCCACAGGATATGAACTGATGCCCGTAGCCCGTATCGGCGAATATGGAGGCGATGAGTACGAAGATGTGATCGACGGCCTGCAATTCGAACGCATGCTCTCGGCCTCCGGCCCCACCGGCGGCGTAGTGCGCCGCCCTTCAGACGGCCGGATTCCCCAAAATGTGGTCTTTGTCCAGTGTGCGGGGTCGCGTGATCCCGAGCACGGAATCCCCTATTGTTCGAAGGTCTGCTGCATGTACACCGCCAAGCATGCCTTGCTGTATAAACATGCGGTGCCGGACGGTCAGGTTTACGTATTTTACATCGATATTCGCGCCGCCGGAAAGGGACATGAAGAATTTGTGCAAAAGGTCATGAGCGAGGAGCGGATCCTCTATCTGCGGGGTAAGGTCTCGAAGATATTTAAGTCCGGCGCTAAATTAGTGGTCTGGGGCGCAGACACCCTGTCCGGCCGCCAGGTAGAGATCGAGGCCGATCTGGTAGTGCTGGCCATGGCTGTTATTCCGTCGTCCGGCAGTCAGAAGCTGGCCCGGACCTTACACATAGCCAGCGATCTCAGCGGCTTTTTTAGTGAGGCGCACCCTAAATTAAGACCATTGGAGAGTAATACCGACGGCATATTCCTGGCCGGAGCGGCGCAGTTTGCCAAGGATATTACCGACACCGTTTCCCAGGCCACCGGCGCGGCAGGCAAGGCCCTCTCTCTCCTGGCCAATGATTTTATAAAACTGGAGCCCACCATATCCGAGGTAGAAGAAGGGATCTGCCGCGGTTGCGGGCTTTGCGTCTCCATCTGTCCCTTCGGCGCGGTAAAAATGTTGCCGTCAACAAGGACCGGGGCTATGGTGGCCGGTATTAACCCCATCTTGTGCAAAGGGTGCGGCCTGTGCACGGCCGGTTGCCTTTCCGGGGCCGTAACCCTTAAGGGTTCTTCTTTCAAACAGATATTTGCCCAACTGGAGGAGATGGTCTGATGCCCCCCGTAAAACGCAAGTTATTCAATCTGGACCAATATCAGGTCCCCCGCGGCAAGGTGCAGATCATTTCTGAACGCTGTAAGGGTTGCAGCCTCTGCCTTGAATACTGTCCGAATAAGGTCCTGGCTTGGTCAACGGACTACAATTTCAAAGGCTACCGTTATCCGGTGCTCGAAGAGACAGAAGAGAAATATTGCATATCTTGCCGTTTCTGCGAAGAGGTGTGCCCGGATTTCGCTATCTATGTGACTACAGAACCAGAACTCACCGCAAAGCCGCAAAGTACGCAAAGGAAGTAAGTGAGGAGACAGGAGTCAGAAGTCAGGAGAAATAATGAGTTGGGAGGAGTGTTTCGGGTTGCGAGTTGCGAGTTTTTTAACCCGAAACCCGTAATACAGAACCTGCAACTGGAAGGATCAAAGCTGAAGGCTGAAGGCTGCGAGCTAAAGACTCTATGCTCTGTAGTTAATCTTTCAATAAGCAAAAAGGATGATCTCGTAAAAAGTCAAAATTGGGACGGCACAGTAAAAAGCTCCAGTTGCAAGGCGCGCAAATCCTGAGGAATGAGGCGTACTTTATAGCTACGTCGCAGTGACGAAGGATGCCGCGCAACGCAGCAAATGGACTTTTTACAAAGCCGTCAAAAAGGAGCATGGATAACATGGGAAAGGATGTACTTACAGGGACTTATTTTCTGACCGGGAATGAGGCCTGCGCGGCAGGGGCGCTGGCCGCCGGTTGCCGGTTCTTTGCCGGTTATCCCATCACGCCGTCCAGTGAGATAGCGGAACGGATGTCCATCCGCCTTCCCCAGGTAGGGGGGGTCTACATTCAGATGGAAGACGAACTAGCCTCTATGGCCGCCATACTGGGCGCATCCTGGGCCGGGGCCAAGAGCATGACCGCCACCTCCGGGCCGGGCATCAGTCTCATGATGGAGAATATCGGTCTCGGGGTAATGACGGAGACACCCTGCGTCGTTGTCAACGTCATGCGCGGCGGGCCTTCCACCGGCCTTCCCACCCTGGTTGGACAGGCCGACGTCATGCAGGCCAGATGGGGAAGCCACGGCGACTACGAGATCATAGCCCTTTCCCCCTCCTCACCGCAGGAGGCATTCGAATACACCATAAGGGCCTTTAACCTGGCGGAGACATGGCGCGTACCGGTAATCCTGCTCATGGACGAAGTAGTGGGACACATGCGCGAACGCGTGGTCATCCCTGAGAAAAAGGATATAAAAGTTGCAAACAGACGGGGGCCAAGCGAGCCGCCCGGCAAATTTAAGGCATTTAGGCCTAAAAAGGATCTCATCCCGGAAATGCCCGTGGCCGGACAGGGGTATGCCATTCATGTCACCGGCCTTACCCATGACGAACGGGGCTACCCGGCAATAGAATGGGAGGCGCAGGAAAAATTGGTATCCCGTCTAGTGAAAAAAATCCGCCTCAATTCCGCCAAGATCGCATCCTGGGAAGAAACCGGCGTGGAGGGGGCTGAGATTATCCTTATCTCTTACGGCGTTTCCACCCGGATATGCCGCGCCGTCCGGGAAATGGCCCGTGAAAAGGGTATAAATCTTGGCCTGTTCCGGCTGGAGGTCATCTGGCCCTTCCCGGAAAAACGGGTGCGGGAACTGGCCGGCCGCGTCAAGGCCTTTGTCACCGTAGAGATTAACTATGGCCAGATCGCCCTGGAGGTAGAGCGCTATGCCGCCGGTAAATGTATGACGCGGCTCGTTGGACATGGCGGCGGGACTGTCCATGACCCCCAAAAAGTCCTTGAGGCCGTTGAGGAGATAGCGTCATGATTGAACCACAGATTCTAGACCATCCCAAGGATATGCTCTTGCGTAAAGAGAGGATCCCACACATCTGGTGTCCCGGCTGCGGCCTGGGATCGGTGCTTTCGGCCCTGGTGGACGCCTTAAGAAATTCCGATCTGGACCTTAAAAACGTGGCGGTCGTCTCCGGTATCGGCTGCACCGGACGCGCCGCCGGCTATCTCAATTTAGACAGTTTTCACACCACCCATGGCCGCGCTATTCCCTATGCCACCGGATTGAAACTGGCCAACCCGGACCTGACGGTCATCGTCTTCAGCGGAGACGGCGATCTGGCCGCCATCGGCGGCAACCACCTCATCCACGCGGCCCGCCGCAATGTGGACATAAAAGTAATCTGCGTCAATAATTTCAATTACGGCATGACCGGCGGCCAGGGCGGGCCAACCACTCCCCGTCTGGCACGGACTACAACGACCAGTTACGGGAACACGGAAAAACCCTTTAATCTCGTCCATCTGACGGCCGCCTGTGGCGCGCCTTATGTAGCCCGCTGGACATCCGCCCATCCTCATTATATGAAGATCGCTATGGGCGAAATGCTGAAAAAGGACGGCTTTTCCTTCCTGGAGGTTATCGCTCCCTGCCCGACCAATTTTGGGCGCCGGAACAAGCTGCGCGAGATCAAGCTCCTCCAGCGTTTTCTGGAGCAGGCCATCCTCGAAGCCCAACCCGACATCGCAAAGGCGGATATAGAACTGGATTCACCCATCCTGTGCGGTAAGTTCGTGGACCTGGAACGGCCTTCGTACCTGGCGGCCATCAAAGAGACCGTATCGGCCAAGGTCAAGGTCTATGACTTCCGGGGGGATGGAAGGGTGCCGCTGGAGGAAGCGCCGGTAAAAGCCGCAGCGGCCAAGGCTCCCGGAAAACCAGCGGAGGTTCCTGCGGAAAGGCCCATAATCCAGCGCCCCGTGCAGATCAAGCTGGCCGGCCTGGGTGGCCAGGGCATAGGGCTTTGCGGTCTCATCATCGGCCGGGCGGCCGCGATTTTCGACCACAACCAGGCCGTCTATACCCAGGAATACAGCCCGGAGGCGCGTGGCGGAGCGTCGGCTTCCAGTATAATCGTCGCCTCGGGACAGATCCACGCGCCCTACGTTACAGAACCGGATATAATGGTTATTATGGCCCAGGGGGCCTACAACAAGTACCAAAAGGACGTGCGGCCGGGAAGCCGTCTCATCATAGATAAAGACCTGGTACGGCCCAAAGATCTGCCTGGTTCCGTCCAAGTACAGGCCATACCGGCCACGCGGCTGGCCGAGGAATTAGGGCAAAAGGTAGTGGCCAATATCGTCACGCTTGGCTTTTTTACAGCCCTTGTCCCATATATCAGTCTGGCGGCTATGCAGAAGGCCTTGAAGGGTTCCATTCCCAAGGGGACGGAAGAACTCAATTTGCGCGCCTTTGAAACAGGCTATGACTACGGCAAGAAAATGCAGGAAGAGGAGGCAGTGTAGAGATCATGGCTACTAAAGCCAGAGGGAAAGTGTCCGGTAAAAAATCTTCGGAGACCCGGATGATCCCGATATACATAATGGGTAAAAAGTATGAGGTGCCTGAGACCTTAACTATTCTTACAGCCATGGAATACGCGGGCTACCGGCATATCCGGGGCTGCGGATGCCGCGGCGGTATCTGTGGGGCCTGTGCCACGGTCTATCGTCTCTCCGGGGAGTATCGTCTCAAATTCGGGTTAGCCTGTCAGACCGTGGTGGCCCCGGATATGTACCTGGCACAGATACCGTTCGTCCCGGCAAACAAGGCCATCTACGATATTAAAAAACTCACACCGGACATTAACAGCATTGGCCGGGTTTATCCTGATCTCTACCGGTGTCTGGCCTGCAACACCTGCAGCAAGGCCTGCCCCATGGGTATCAGTGTGATGGATTATGTGCAGGCCCTCCTCAAAGGCGATATTGCCGAGTGCGCCCGCCTTTCGCATAGCTGCACCATGTGCGGTATCTGCGCCCTCCGGTGTCCGGCCGAGTTGCAGCAATTCCACATGGCCATGCTGGCCCGGCGGCTCTATGGCCGGTACCTCCAGCCGCGGGCCAGACACCTGGAAAAACGGGTTAAGCAGATAAAAGAAGGAAAATTTGATTCGATGATGGACGAAATCATGTCATTGAATAACCATGAATTGAAACGGCGCTACGCCCGGCGGGAATGGGAGCCGGAGTCCTATGAAAACCCGGACTGGCAGCCGGAAGAAACGAAGTATCTATAGGCAACGTCACTGGTCATTAGTCATCGGTCATTGGTT
>JASEGX010000102.1 GCA_030017815.1 Thermodesulfobacteriota bacterium
TTTGAAATCACATTATATCTCCCATCTTTTTATCAACTAATTTGGAGATGATCCTGAATTCATAACACACTCATTATCCTTCCCCACATTTCGCGAACCATGTCCGAAAGCCCGTTTGGGGAGTATTCGATAATCGTTTTTTCCGCTATCATTGCCTGCGTAAAAACCGGGTCGTAGGGGATTTTGCCCACAATTGTAAACCCTTTGCTTACAGAATATTCCTCGATCTGTTTTGATATATCCGGATTAATATCGAATTTGTTGATGCAGACCATGGCCGGAATCTGGAAATATTTACTCAAGTCACCTACCCGCTGCAGATCGTGTATCCCGGAAATGGTGGGTTCTGTGACCACCAGAGCTGCTGTGGCGCCAGTAGTAGCCGCAATAACCGGGCAGCCGATACCCGGAGGTCCGTCTATGAGGATCAGATCCAGGCCGCGCTCCTCAGCCAGTTTCTCTGCCTGCCGTCTTATCATGGTAATTAACTTGCCGGAGTTTTCCTCAGCAATGCCCAACTTCGCATGAACAAAGGGGCCAAACCTGGTCTCCGAGATAAACCAGTCACCGCAGATGTTTTCCGGAAACTCTATGGCCTGTACTGGACAAAAATAAACACATACTCCACACCCTTCACAGCCAAACTCATCTACCACGTAGTCTTCGCTTATAGCCTTGAACTGGCAGAATTCTATGCATTGACCACAGGCTGTACATAGGTCAGGATTAATTACTGCCTTCCGTCCGCCCTTGAACTTTTCATGGGTTTTTACCTCCGGCTTAAGGATCAAGTGCAGGTCAGCAGCGTCCACGTCGCCGTCAACAATAACCTTATTCTCTGCCAGATTGGCAAAGGCCGCAACCAGACTGGTCTTCCCGGTCCCGCCCTTGCCGCTGATTACAGTCAGTTCCTTCATATGTTCCCCTGCCTGTTAACTATGCCCTCTATTTTTTGGTATAATCCTTTGAATTTTTCTTTCCATTCCGGCATGACATCCACTATCATCTGACCCCGTGAATAGGCTTCTGCAATCTTTCGATCCATGGGTATTTCCAAGAGAAGCGGGATATTTTCTCTGGCCAGATATGATTGCACACCACTATCACCATTACCCGCACGATTCAGCACCGCCCCGAGTGGCATCTTGAGCGCCCGCACGGCCTCTACCGCCAATATAAGATCATTTAGGCCGAAAGGCGTAGGCTCTGTCACCAAAAGGGCGAAATCAGCGCCCCTTAAGGCGGCAATCACGGGGCAGGATGTCCCGGGCGGGGCGTCAACAATATTTACCTGCTCCCTCACTATCCTCTCCTTAACTTTCCTGATCAGGGGCGGCGACATGGCCTCTCCGATGCGCAGGCGGCCATGTATAAATTCTACCTGGCCCGCCCGGCCTTGTTCGATAACGCCCAATTCCCGTTTTGACTCCAGTACAGCCTTTTCCGGACAGACAAAGAGGCAGCCGCGGCAACTGTGGCACAGATCGGGAAAGGTCAGCACATAGTCCTTTAATACCGCAATAGCGTTGAACCGGCAGATTTCGCCGCACTTCCCGCAATAGGTACACTTAGTAAAATCTACCTCCGGGACAAAGGTATCAACTACAGTCTGTTCGTTGATAACTGCCTTTAAAAATAGATGGGCATTAGGCTCTTCTACGTCGCAGTCCAAAAACCTTACCGCTTTATCCAGTGACACAGCCATATTCACGCCCACCGTCGTCTTTCCTGTGCCGCCTTTGCCGCTGGCTATAGTGATTACCATTTGAGATTCCTATTCCTTCCTTTTTCCTAGCTCAGCTATGCGCTTTTCAATTTCGCTCAATTCTCTTCGTAAAAGATCAGCTTCTGCCTGCAGGTCGCTTAACCCTTCACTTGCCGCGGGCTCGCGCCCGCCCCAGGCCGGGCCATAGTATCCGTACCGTGATCCCAACAAACCATATCCTCGACCACGACCCCAGCCGCGACCGAAACCAAACGTCCGGCCATATCCGCGGCCGCAAGGCCCCATGCCTCTGCCGGTCATAGGCCCCATCCCCATCGGGCCTGTACCATTAAATCCTGGCATCCTCCTCACCTCCTTCCTTTTTTCGGCTTTACCCGCCATCCTTTCAAAATTTCCTCGTCATTTGGCTGCCGCAACTTGGGCACTTAATGGTGTTACAGGGCACACCCCGCTGATGCGGGACCATCTTTCCGCAGCTCGGGCAGACACATTCCCCGGCTGGCCCCAGGCCCAAACCACCGCCCCGGCCACGTCCGCCGCCGCGTCCTAACCCTTTTCCTGTGCCCGGCCCTTTTCCTGCCGGTCCGGTTCCATCTCCCTGTGGCATATCTTATCCTCCTTTAGCGCCAATGTCCTTCGACATTGGGGGCTTTAGCATATGAAATTTCGCCTCTTTTAAATTTTTCCATTGCCTCTCTGACCGTCCCGCTTACATTAATCGCCACATTTATCTTGGCTGCCTGCAGG
Source organism: Thermodesulfobacteriota bacterium (assembly GCA_030017815.1). Classification (GTDB taxonomy): domain Bacteria; phylum Desulfobacterota; class QYQD01; order QYQD01; family QYQD01; genus QYQD01. Next base: position 2,474 of record JASEGX010000102.1, read on the forward strand.
GTCACAAAGGCCTTTGGTCCGCAATGGCCTGTAAGGAGCACGCTGGCTCCCCCTTCCGCTATAGTCCGTGCCGCCTGGATACCTGCACCCTGCATGGCCTCGATATTTTGCCTGTTGTCCACAACCTTAAATTCCATGGTTTCGGAATCAACTATAATAAAATAGGCTGCCCGGCCAAAACGCGGATCAATCTCATCATCTAACCCTTTACCCTTCGCACTAATCGCTATCTTCACGCCCGTTCACCTCCTCTTCCTCTTTATCGTTCTACATTTATAGTCGAAATCATACCTTCATACCCCGCCTCTACGGCGGCACCTGCCCCGTCCTCTGCCCGGCCCTCCGCCGTCTGCCCAATCATGATCCTGGAACGCCTTGAGAATGTTTTTACTCCGGCACTTCGGGCACTCAACCGCCCCATCGGTATTATAAGCAATAGCCCATTCGTTTGTGCAGTCCGAACATAAGAAACGTCTTTGCATCATTTGAACAGCCCCGCCTTCGATCTTTAGCGCCTTGGCATTAACGATCACATCCGCGATTTTCTTGTGGGCAGATTCAATGATATTGCCAAAGGTCTGCCGCGAAATATTCATCCGCTTAGAGGCCTCTTCCTGATACAGCCCCTCTAAATCAGCCAACCGGATAGCCTCAAATTCATCCACCGTAAGGTTGACTTGTTCCAGGGCAAATACTGGAATTCCCGCAGGCTTGAAGTAGGCTGCGCGGGGAAGACCGCAAACCCGTCTGCATTTAAAAGGTCGCGGCATGATTGTCTCTCTTAATTATTAGCATATGCCAATAATATAGCACAAAAAATTCCCCTGTCAATAAAATTGGCAAGGGAAAGTCGATGACCCCATAAAAAGTCAAGAAATCTATAGTATCAGGCTGCCCACCAGAGATTTTATGTCTTTAAGGTTATGCCTGCCCAGGTATTCTTCTATCCCGGAGATAATCTCCATAGTGGCCCTGGGGTTGACAAAATTGGCCGTCCCCACTTGCACCGCACATGCACCGGCGATGAGAAATTCCAGGGCGTCTGCCGCGGTCATAATGCCGCCGCAACCGATTACCGGAATTTTCACCGCGCGGGCTACCTGCCAGACCATACGCAGGGCAACGGGTTTAATGGCCGGCCCGGAGAGGCCACCGGTGACATTATGCAGCTTAGGGCGTCTTGTTTCAACATCAACAGCCATGCCCGTAAGGGTGTTAATGAGGGAAACGGCATCTGCTCCGGCCTCTTGCACGGCGCGGGCTATGCTCACGATGTCCGTCACGTTGGGGCTGAGTTTGACAATTATTGGAAGCTCCGCTGCCGCCCGTACCGCCTTGGTGACCCGCGCTGCGGCCTTGTAGTCTGTCCCAAAGACCACGCCGCCCTTCTTCACATTGGGGCAGGAGATATTGACCTCCAGGGCCGCTATGCCCTCGACGTTGCTCAGCCTTTCCGCCAGTTTTCGATATTCTTTGATGTCTTGTCCTAAGATGTTGACGATGACCGGGACAGAGAGATTGCGTAAAAATGGAAGCTTATCTGCGATGAAATTCTCGACTCCTACATTTTGCAGGCCGATAGCGTTCAGCAGGCCGCAGGGTGTCTCTACAGTACGCGGCGGCATATTCCCCGGACGAGGGCTAAGAGAGAGGCCTTTTACAATTATCCCGCCCAGACAGTTAAGATCAACCAGGCCGGCATATTCCTGGCCATAGCCAAAGGTGCCCGAGGCGGTAAGCACCGGGTTTTGCAGTCTAAGGAGGCCGATCTGGACCGAAAGGTCGGGTTTCGTCTTTTTCATTTTCAGGCCACCTCATAAGCATCAAAGACCGGGCCTTCCTTGCAGACCCGGACTAAATCGCCGTTTCGCATCTCGGCCACGCAGCCCAGGCAGGCGCCAAGTCCGCAGGCCATAAAGCTCTCTAAGGAGACTTGGCAGGAAAGGCCGTACTGCATAGCCAGAGATGCGACGGCATGGAGCATGGGATAGGGTCCGCAGCTATAAATAACAGGCCTTGAGGCAGCAACTCTGTTTGTGATCAAATCTGTAATAAGTCCTTTCTTACCCCTTGAGCCATCTTCGGTAGCTGCCTCCACCTGAAGCCCCATGGCCTTTAGTTCCTTCACGCAAAGGAGTTCTGTTTTGTTTCGGGCGCCGATGAATACAGAAGTTTTGGCTCCCGCGCCATTTTGGGTGATGGTTTGTGCGAGGAAAAACAGGGGAGCGATACCAATACCGCCAGCCACAAGAAGGGACGGGGACCCCTCTTTCCAAGAGAAACCCCGGCCCAGAGGACCAACGATATCCAGCCTTCCCCCCTTTTTTATGGCAGTTAGGAGATTTGTCCCTTTGCCTATCACTCGGTAGAGGATATCTATGGTCCTCGAGTCATGCACGGCATGTATAGAGAATGGACGGCGAAGGAGCGGGTCCAGAGTCTGTCCAACACGTAGCATGAGGAATTGACCGGGGTGAGCTACCCTGGCTATGGCTGGCACCTCTATGCGCAGCCTATAGACACCGGGCGCCGCGAACCGGTTTTCTAAAACAGTTACTGTGACTTGGTCCATCTTGCTCTTGGTCCCTCGTACCATAAGCTAAAAGACTCCGCCAGACAATGCTACTACCGTACCAAAGCGGCCGGTAATCTTTTCCCCACGATACGAAAAGAACTCATCCCGGCGGCACTTTGTGCATATTCCGGCCATTTCAATGTGCTCCGGCAGAATACCGGCCGAAAGCAACTGGTCGCGGCTTATGGCCCAGAGGTCAAAATGATCAGGCCTTACCTCATATCGCCAGAGTGAAGGAGGGAACTCCTGCGGAAAATTTTTAAACTCGGCGCAGCATGGGCCCAGAGAAGGACTGATACAGGCCAGGATGTCCTGCGGCCTGCTCCCAAAGGCCTCTGCCATGGTCTGAACAGTATGACCAATAATATCCAGGACATTTCCCCGCCAGCCGCAGTGTACGTTGCCGATGGCTTTACGCCTGGGGTCGTAGAGGATTAAGGCCTGGCAATCGGCCTGCTTTATCATTAAGGCCACGTCCGTGAGATGAGTGAACAAGGCATCAAATCCCTGCGGTTCATGCTCGCTCTCGGGAGGGTGATCTATAATCCTGACGCCGTTCTTATGCACTTGATGCGCCGAGACCAGATGGGTGGCGCCGATTATTGCTGTTATGGTTTCCCTGTTTTTGTAAACCAAGGTGGCGTCATCTCCGGTGTGATAACTGATATTCAAACTATCAAAAGGAACCGGGCTTACTCCCCCCCGGCGGGTGAATACAGCGTGTGTGACTTCAGGAAAGTTGCTCAGGAGGTCAAACTGGTAAAATTCTACAGGGCCGGTAGCGGTCTTTTGCATGTTCTCTATTTATTGGTAGTTATACTGTCATTTGCAAGGCCTGCAAACGTTCGAACGTTGGAACGTTATTAGCGTTTATACTGTTATTCACCGGGACTGTCAAGAAGGCCCGTTTGGCAAGAACTGTTGACAAATGTCTGGGGAAAGATATAAGTAGCTACTAAATGAGATATTTCTCAGATGGAGGAAATATGAAGGTCTCAAATATTCTGGTAGCTATAGACTTTTCTGAATGTTCGGCCTCAGCATTAAAATATGCCCTGGACCTGGCTGTGCTTTTTTCGGCCAAGGTAATTTTACTTAATGTAATTGATACCCAGCAGATCGAACGCATTGCTGAATTTACGGGCGCGCCATTAAAAGAAATCCAGGGAAAGATGATGCACAGTGCAAAAACAACGCTCAAAGATTTTATCAAAAAGTGGAATAACACCAAGGCGTCCTGTGCCGCCGAGGTGGCCGCGGGTATCCCATTCCACGAAATTGCCCTTAAAGCCAGGAAAGACAAGGTTGACTTGATCGTTATGGGAGGATATGGCCAGCATGGTAAGGGAGGACAGATAGACGAGATATTTTTCGGCAGTACTGCCGAAAAGGTAGTGCGTCTGTTGCCGTGTCCGGTCCTCTGCGTCCCGCAGACTTAATTTCTTCAGTGCTCAGGTAGGAGATGAAAAGAGGATGGCCTTTTATATATGTGGAGCAAGCTTTTAAATGATAACAATATAACAGCGATTATTATTAAGCTGGGTTTCATTCTGATATTTCAGAGACCTTTTTCCCCTTTGATACTTCCCTGGAAGCAATCTCTAATACCTTTTCGTCCATGTCCCGCAATATATGGCACTTGCCCTGTAAGACACCTTTCTCTACAACTACCAGACGCGCTGTTTTTATATCCCCTTGCACATTGCCCTTATCATGGATTTCAATAAGTTCCGTAGCTTCGAGTTTACCCTGGACAGTACCATTAATAACAATATTCTTGGCCTTCAAATTCCCTTTTACTAAAGATGTCACTCCAATAACAATAGAATCTGCATTAATATTCCCTTCCCAGTGGCCATCGATACGGATTAAACCATCGGTATTAATATCCCCTGTGCCTCCAACATTATCTCCCAAATAAGAACCGCCCTGATCCTTGCCTCTGGCCCACTTCTTTAAAAACATATTAGTCTCCTTTCTTGGCTAAAAAAGTAGCTGGGTTAACCGGTCTCTTCTTTTTCCACACCTCATAGTGGACATGTGGCCCGGTAGTTGATCCTGTTTGCCCCATATAGGCAATAATCTGCCCACGTCGAATATAATCTCCGCATTTAACCAGGTTCTTCTTGTTATGCCCATAAACAGTTGTAAAAGCGTACCCGTGTTCCAGTACAATAAAATTACCTAACTTAGCGTGATGTCCTTCTAAAGCCACTACCCCGTTAGCAGTGGCATAGACAGGTGTTCCTGCCTGATTGGCAATATCTACCCCGGTATGAAATTCGTGCTCACCAGAAAATGGATCATTGCGATAACCAAAAGGAGAAGATATGTATCCATTGGTAGGATAGCCATTAGGTGTGGCTTCGTATATATCTTTCTGTGTTTTAATATAATCCGATATCTTCTCATACTTATCAATCTGGGCTTTTACTTTATCCCTTAACTCTATAAAGCTTAAATAGATATCTTCTTCTCTTAGCTCTTCGATGTCGCTACGAATCACCCTTGAAAGACCAATGTTGTCATCTGAATTTAGACCACCCCGGCCCTTCTCGGAACTAGTGATAATAGCATGTCGATCACCCATTTCAAGCATACTTATCAGGGATCGTTCGAGCGTACTGACCTTCTGCACAAGGGAATTAATGCGCTTGACTTCATCCTTAATATATACAGCCTTGGTCTTTAGTTGTTCATTACAGTGGCTCAGGTACCTGTAGCAGAGATAACTGGAATTTACATATAATGACCATCCCAGAACAACAAACAAGATCAAAACGATAGAAAGTAAAGAGGGAAGATATAGGTGAAATTGGAATGGCCGCAAACTGCTATGCGGTAAAAAAATTAACGTTATCTTATGACAAAGCTTTTTATGCCACTTCGTTATCTTCATAGCCAATTACTATTACTCAATTTTATATACCATTGTGCCTACTATGTGTTATCGATATACCTGAGCTAAGACTTGAATTTAAAAATGATATTTCTGAGGATAAGGAGGTAGAAAGATGGCTTCAAGATATTAAAATGCTTTTCTATACCCACCTACATAGCTATGTCGTTAAACAAGCGTTCCCCTATGTTCTCACTTAATATACTGTTTCACCTCGACCGGCTCAACATAAAAACATATCGACAATATTTCAATGCTTAACTTTTCATGATAGTATTTAAGAAAACTGTCTGAATAAATTAAAGACATAAATCTTCCGTGGCTATCGACAAGGGGTTACTTATAGAGCAATACCTGAGAACCGAGCGGATTCTCAGGGCATTCTTTGACCGCTACACCGTGCCCGTCTGTGTGGGTTATTGTGTGGAAAATGAGGAGGAGCATGATTGCTGCATAGATCAGACCGCGCGCATTACCGAGATCAAAGTCAACGGCCTCGCATCAGAGATTTCCACCCTGAGAGCCGCAACATATTCCCGGACCAGCGGAAATGGATGCGGATACCTGACCTCCACCGGTTGTGTCTTAACTAAATACAGGTCTCCGGTCTGTAATACCTTTGTGTGTCAGGTATTAGTGGATCATCTGAACTTAATCAGTCATGGGCTGGGACAGCAATTGAAAGAGATTGAAAGGTTATCCGTGGCGATATTCAAGGGATTTCCTGAGTCGATAGACGAAAAGATTCGGGAGCTTGAAGAGAAAGCCTCTACTCTTTCAGCGGCGTTGGATGCTATTCTGCCGTCAGGGGTTAATACCTGGGAGTATGTTATGAAACTATCAGGGCAGAAATGACTAATTGCGCAACATTCAACCTTGATGATCTTGTAAAAAGTCAAAATTACCGCAGAACGCCGAGATAACATATTAAACAGTTTAAAGCT
>JASEGX010000275.1 GCA_030017815.1 Thermodesulfobacteriota bacterium
AGGAACTGGATTCCGCATCAAGTGCGGAATGACATTTTTTATCGCTAGATTCGGCTTGGTGATTATAATGATTTTAGATAAGATCGTTGCACATAAGAGACTTGAGGTGGCCCGGCGTAAGGAGGAAGAACCCGTTCCTGTCTTGATGCAGGAGATAGGCCTCCTGGCCACACCGCGTTCATTGAGCGGCGCCCTTACTGCAGGTGGCGGAATAAATATAATTGCCGAGATAAAGCGGGCTTCACCCTCTGCCGGCATGATAGCCGGCAACATAGACCCGTCGTCTGTCGCTACGGAATATGAGATGGGCGGGGCAGCGGCCATTTCGGTATTGACGGACAGAGAATTTTTTGCCGGTGACATTGCCTTTTTGCCCCAGGTCAGGCGAACGGTCTTCTTGCCCGTGCTTCGTAAGGATTTCCTCATAGACCCCTACCAGGTCTATGAGGCCAGGGCCTACGGGGCGGATGCCGTCCTGCTCATTGCCGCTATCCTTGGAGACAGGGAACTGAAGTCGCTTCTTGATTTGACACATGGGCTGGGGATGGAGGCCCTGGTTGAGGTGCATGATGAAACTGAACTCCTTCGGGTACTGGAGACCGGAGCCGGCGTGATCGGGATCAATAACCGGAACCTCAAGGACTTTACAGTATCGCTGGAAACTACCTTTAACTTTTGCCTTAAGATACCGGCGGGGAAGGTAATAGTCAGTGAGAGCGGGGTTAAAACCCGGGCCGACATTGTCCGGCTGGAGGAGGCCGGGATCCAGGCGGTTTTGATCGGCGAGACCTTGATGCGGGCCCCGGACAGGACAAAAGCGATTATGGAGCTGTTAGGAAAAAGTGATCAGGATAAAGGTGTGCGGTATCACTAATATTGAGGATGCGCTGGCGGCCCAGGCCCTTGGGGCAGACGCCATAGGGCTGGTATTTGCCAAAAGCCCCCGCCGGGTGGAGAAAGAACGGGCCCGGGAGATCGTCCAGGCCCTGCCTCCTTTTGTGCATTTGGTCGGGGTTTTTGTGGATGAAGAAAAGGGCGTGATAGAAGGCATAGCTGATTTTTGCCGGTTGACGGTCTTGCAGTTCCACGGATCGGAGTCCCCTGAGTATTGTGCAGGATTCGACCGGCCTGTAATTAAGGCCTTTCGCATAAGTCAGAGGGAAGATATCGAACGCATGAAACCGTACCAGGGTAAGGTGAGCGCATTTCTTTTAGATACTTATCATCCCGTGCTTGCCGGCGGTACAGGGCAGACCTTTGATTGGACCATGGCTAAAGAGGCCGGAAAGATCGGGCCGATTATCCTGGCCGGTGGCCTTAATCCGGACAATGTCGAGGCCGCTATCCGGGCTGTTAAGCCTTATGCGGTTGATGTGAGCAGCGGCGTGGAGATGTCGCCGGGCAAGAAGGATCATGACAGAATACGGCTGTTTATAGAACGGGCGCAGCAAGCGTAAATCATATAATCCGCTTGTCTTCTGTATTCTTTTTAAAGGAGGTAAGCATAATGCTTCCAGACAAAAGAGGGCATTTTGGCATGTTTGGGGGACGTTTTGTCCCGGAAACATTGATGCCG
>JASEGX010000103.1 GCA_030017815.1 Thermodesulfobacteriota bacterium
TCGGGCATTTTCTGGCCAAGCTGAATGCTGGCCAGGGGGAAAAGGTTATGGGTATTACAGCCGAAGCCATGCAGAGATTGATGGACTATCATTGGCCGGGCAATGTTCGGGAGCTAGAAAACACTATCGAGCATTCTTTTATATTGACCAAAGGAGAGGTTATCACGGAAGAAAGCCTCCCGGCTTACCTGCGGTTTGGCCTTGATAAGGGGAAAGATGTAAGTTCCTTTGAAGAAAACGAGATGAGATTTCTTAGCAGGATGTTGGAGCAATACCAGTGGAATAAATTTCAGGTGGCTAAAAAGTTAAACATCAGCCGTAGCACCCTTTATGCCAAGCTCAAGAAATACCATATAGAATGTTCCGGGGTTACTGCTGACAAAGGCTAGTCTCGTACTGCAAGGATAGTAGAGATTTTTTAATCAGATTAAGCTAGCTATAGGGTAGTATATTTTATGTCTTTTGGGGCAAATTTAAAAGATAGGTTCATTTTAGGAAGTTTAAGGGCCAAGATAATACTGGGCGTAGGTTTAATCCTGCTTACCGTGATGGGTGCTTTTAACTATTATATCGTGATTACCCAGGTTGAGCGTCATACTAAAGAAAATAAGAAAATGGCCCTGGAAATAAGTGACACCGTCATGAAGAGTATAGAGTATCCAATGCTTGATGGCGATATGGATAAGGTACAGGCCATATTAGAAAAGCTGGGCACCCTTGAAGACTTGGAAGTAGTTCATCTTTGTGATGATAGCGGTGTCATCAAATATAACGGGATAGACAGCCATGATATCAATAGAAAAGCAATTTCTAAGATTACCTGGGAAGCGCTTAGCGCAGGTAAATTAGCCCGGGGGATGGAGACACGGCCGCTTGATCCTAAGGACACGAAGATATTACGTTATGCCATTCCCATCCATAATGAAAATGTATGCTATAAATGTCATGGGTCTGAAAAACATCTTTTGGGAGTGTTATCAGTCGGCTTTAGCTGGGATCCGATTCAGAAGACACTAACCTCGGTACGAGACCAGAATATAATTATGGCCATGATGTCGTTAACTGTAGTTGGTTTTTTTCTGACCCTGTGGTTAAACAGATATGTCACCCGGCCCCTTGTCCGTCTAACCCAGGCGGCTGACGAGATCAGCCATGGAAAATATATCCTCGGCCCTGAGAAACTTCCCAGGCAGGCGATACAGTGTTGGGCGTTATTAGACTGTGACAAAATGAATTGTCCCGCGTACAAGAGCAATAGAATCCCGTGCTGGTATATACCGGGTACGTTATGCAGAGGAGAACCCTCGGGGAAATTTCCCGAGAAACTGGCAGAATGCGCTAAATGTGCCGTTTATCAGCAGCATAGGGGGGATGAAATAATCAGGCTTCAAGACTCCTTTCAGCACATGCTTTATAAGTTGAATGCTTATGAGGAGGAACTCAGGACATCGGAAGAAAAATACAGGCTTTTATTTAATGCTAATCCCGACCCTATTTTTATTATAGGAAGGGATAATTTCAAGATATTGGACGTTAACGAGAGGGCTTTAGAACGTTATGGTTACTCAAGGGAAGAATTATTAGAAATGTCCTTTGACAGTCTGGGCCATAAACCAACAGGAGAGGTTATATTGGGGTTCAAAGGGCTTTCGCCCGGGCAATGCGGATTCTTTACGAAGAAAAGGCACACACATAAAGATGGGCGCTCATTTTATGTGAACATTACCGTTTGTCCGGCAAGATACATGGGAATGGACGCATTAATTGTAGCGACGACTGATATTACGGAAAGCGTGGAAAAAGAGGCCCAGCTCATTCAGGCCGGTAAGATGACCACTATCGGTACCATGGCCTCTGGTATTGCCCATGAATTGAATCAGCCGTTAAACGTACTCAAGATTGGGAGTGATTTCCTTTTGAAAGTGATTAAACGGGGCGAAAAGATTGATATCGAAGAGTTGAAGACTGTGGCCGAGGAAATTAACAGTCATGTGGACCGGGCGTCCGGGATTATTAATCATTTACGAGAGTTTTCTCGAGTATCCATGCCGGTGAAGTCGCCACTAGATATTAATGGACCCATTAGAGACGTGTTTAAGGTGCTGGGGCAGCAACTAAGACTGCATCAAGTAGAGGTTAGGCTGGAATTGGCCGAGAACTTACCTCCTATAATGGCTGATCACAACAGGCTGGAGCAGGTTTTCATCAATTTAGTGACTAATGCGCTGGATGCCGTAGATGAGAAGGTTGAAAAGATGGGGCCGGAGGCCGGGGGAATGTCTATAACTATAAAGTCATTTATGGAAGAGGGGCAGGTTGTAGTTGTGGTATCCGATACCGGAATAGGGATTTCTGATAATGTTAAGGACAAGATATTTGAGCCGTTTTTTACCACTAAAGAGGTGGGCAGGGGCACGGGACTGGGCATGTCCATTAGTTATGGAATTGTTCGCGATTACGGGGGAACCATAGATGTAAAGAGTGAAGCAGATCTCGGCACAACTTTTGAATTGAGATTCCCCGCCTATAGTGAGGCATGGGAGAGTTAACGTGTCAACACTGCTACTGATTGATGACGAAGAAGGCATAAGGAAGGTTTTATCCCTCTCATTAAGGAAAGACGGCTACCAGGTCTTGGCGGCGGAAAATGGTGAAAAAGGTCTGGGAGCATTCCGCCAGAATCTACCCCCTATTGTTCTTACTGATATAAAGATGCCTGGTATAGACGGCATTGAGGTCTTAAAAAGAGTTAAGGAAATTGCACCGGACACAGAGGTGATAGTTATTACCGGACACGGGGATATAGAGCTGGCTATTCAGGCTCTCCAACTGGGCGCTTCTGATTTTATTACCAAACCGGTAAGCGATGAGGCCCTTTCCATTGCTCTTAAAAGGGCCGAGCAAAAGCTGGAGATGAAAAGGAGGCTAAAAGAGTACACCCATGATCTGGAAAGTATGGTAAAAGCGGCCACAGAGGAGTTGAGGCGAAGATATGAATTTGAGGATAAGCTTATCCAGGCCTCTATCGATGGCATAGTGGCTACCAACGAAAAGGGCAGTGTAGTAATTTTCAACGAGGTGGCCTCAAGAATATTCGGTTATTCCCGCCTGGAGGCCATAAGGAGAATGGATATAGACGTCCTTTATCCAACAGAAATTGCCCGGGAGATCAAAGAAGGATTATATGGCAAGAAATACGGCGAAGAACATATCTTCAGGTGGAAAGAAATAAATGTTAAGGCTAAAGATGGTCAAGAGATGCCGGTAAGGTTTTCCGGCGCTATACTGTACGAAAAAGAGGAGGTAGTGGGTAGCGTCGGTTTTTTACAGGATATAAGAGAGATTAAACGGCTGGAACAGGAATTGATCGAGTCGGAAAGGCTGGCTGCAATAGGCCAGACCGTAGCCGGCCTGGCCCATTGCGTTAAGAATATTTTATATGGGCTTAAAGGGGGGGTTTATGTGGTAAATACCGCCCTTAAGAGTAATAACCCTGAACAGCTAAAGACCGGCTGGGATATGGTTAACCGCAATATCGGCAAGGTCTCTGATCTGGTTATGGATTTGCTCAATTATTCCAAAGAACGCGAACCCGACTACCAGAGATGTTTTCTAAATACTATTGCCGGTGAAGTCTGTGACCTTATGGAGTTAGCGGCTCAAGAGGCCGGTGTAAAAATAATTCGTAATTTTAACCGGGCGGTTGGAGAGGTAACTTTAGATCCAAAGGGAATACACCGCTGTGTGCTCAATTTAGTTTCCAACGCCATTGATGCCTGTCGTTTCGACCTTGACAGGAAAAAGGATTGCGTTGTAGAAATAAAAATAGCCCTTGAGGATAAGGATACAGTGGTGATTGAGGTCTCTGACAATGGCTGTGGCATGGATGAGGAGGTCAAGGACAAGATTTTCACCTCTTTTTTTAGTACCAAGGGTGGCGTAGGTACTGGATTAGGACTGCTTGTGACGCAGAAGATAATCAAGGAGCACGGAGGGACCATAAGTGTAAAATCAGAGCCTGGGAAAGGGTCCACTTTTGCTATTCGCCTTCCGTTGAGGGAAAACGTCTGATTTATGAAGGCCGGAGGATAGATTTTTTAAAAAACACAGGAGGATATATCATGGGGAAAAAGGTGCTTGTTGTAGATGATGATGCTGATGTGAGGACATTTGTTACCACCGTTGTCGAGGCAAATGGCTATACGCCTATTGTGGCGACAAATGGTGAAGAGGCGATGGCCAAGGTAAGGGGAGATAAACCGGATTTGATCGTCTTGGATGTTCTAATGCCGAGAGAGAGCGGGATCAGGATGTACCGTGAATTGAAAACAGACGATGCGTTAAAGACCATTCCGGTAGTTATCTTATCCGGGATTGCCAAACGGACCTTCCTTCGCTCTCAGGCCGCGCTGACAGAATTCGGTGGACAGGCCGTGCCTGAGCCAGTGGCCTATCTGGAAAAGCCGGCCGAGCCGGAAGAACTGGCAGGGACAATAAAAAAGGTCTTAGGCTAGGGAGATTATTTTTTAAAAAGGCCCATATACCCCGGTACCGGGGTATATGGGCTATAATAGGCGGTTAAGGAACGAGGAGAGTGGGCAAGTCTATTTTTTCTGCTACCTCGTGGGAGACACTACCTAACCATCTTGCCCTCCAGGCGCCCTTTCCGGTTGACCCGGTGACGATCATAGTGGCATTGAGCTCACGGGCCGCTGTTCCGATTTGTTCTGCCACCTGTCCTACGTAAAGGTGGGTATTGGCTTCAATCTTGGCCCCTTCAAAGGTCAGGCGAACCTCTTCCAGTCGCTTTTTGCTTTCCTTCTCTATTTTTTGCAGCTCTGTCTTAGAGCGTCCTTCCATCTCTTTCTCGGTCAGGATATGGATAACCTCTACTTTCTTTGTTATGTTTTTTAGCCCTAAGAGGTATTCTATTGCCCTGGCACAGGGGGCAGACCAATCCGTGGCCAGGAGTGGCTTTTCAAATGGGGCTTTGTTGATCTTACCGTCCTTGGTCATGTATTTATGGACCAGGACAGGGACGGTGGTCCTCCGTAGAAGCTCCAGGGTCTGGGAATCTATATAGAGCCCCTTCATTTTAGCCTTTTTGTGGCGACCGGTTACAATAAGATCTACTTTTTCGACCTCTGCCGTGGACAATATCTTAGGAACTGGATCACCGACTACGACGTAGGCGCCACATTCCATGCCCATTTCAAACAGGCTCTCCGCCCAATCGATAAACCGGACATTGGCCATTTCTTTTAATTTTAATTCTTCACCCTTAAGATAGCCGGTTCCCCGGCGCATGGCCACCTTTTCTCTCTCTATTACATGTAAAAAGACTACGTGATTAAGACCCACCTTGCGGAGATCCATCAGCGACTGAAGGGCATCAAACCACAATTCTTCGAAGTCGGTTACGAAGAGTAGCTTCTTAATCTGCATATCCACACATCCTCCCCTGTCAAGATGAAAATATCGCCTATTTTGGCCTACAAACAAGCTGCTTGTCAAGATTTATGTTTATGTTTTCTGAAAATATTTTCATGCACTGCGTAACACGATGGTTCGCACCTTAATTTATTGTGGACATGGTTCTGGTATTGAAGCGGAGTTTTTGGATAGAAGATATGCTGTACAATAAAAATACAGATTCCTGTGCAAATATTGTACAGGAATTTAGTATTTAAAATACAGGGATTATCCAAATCTACGAATCTATGGTGTACTAAAAATGTACATTAATATCCGAAGGGTTTATTAGTTATCAACATCACAATTAACAGATTTTTATTAATAATAACAACAGGATGAGATAATGGACAGGGTTATATTCTGGTTTAGGCATAGAAGTTGCTAAATTTAACAACGCAAGATTAAGCTTAAATTGTTTCTATCGGCAGATAAGAAGCTAAACTTAAATATTTAACTTTGGCCAGGGCAGGGTACAACTGGATGATGTGGCGCTTAAGGTCATGCTATGAGCCAGAATTCGGAGGATTAATGTGGCATTAGAGAGATTGCTTTATGCAACAAACCTTGACGAACCTAGGGGTAGGTTGTTGGAGTCGCTGCTGGAGACTACAAAGGTGGGGCTGCGAGAGGTGGTGTTTCTTCATGCCGGAGGGAAAATTATGGCCGAACGCTATTCCCGGGACTGGCAAACGCGGTTTTCCAGCCTGGGAGCTAAGGTTTGGACCCATGGGGAAGAAGGAAATCTCGTTACTTCAATCTTAAAAGTGGCAAGTGGTAATAGTTTTTCGCTTGTGGCGGCAGAGGTTAGCAGTGATGGCGCAAGAGCGGTTTCCAGACGTGACATCAGGCGCCTCGTTAAGGGGTTGACCGTACCCGTTTTGATAGCCAGGCAAGTGAGGGAAATGGCGCAGCCTCCGGTTGCGGGAGTCTTTGATCGCCTGGTTTTTGCCACCGACTGGGCGCCGGCTTCAGAGCGGGCGACCTCTTTTATCCAGGGACTTAACGGCCTCATAAAGGAAATGGATATCGTGAATGTTATTCAAGAAAAGCTGACCGTGGGTGAGATGCGGGGGCTTAAGAAAAAGCTCCAGGACACACGCCGGATGTTTTCTTCTCAAGGGATAGATGCGGAATTTCATATCTACGCCGGCCGGACGGCTGAGGAAATTATGTTAGCGGCACGGGATTATCATGCGACGCTGATCGTCATGGGAAACAGCCGGAAAGCCGCTGTACGGAAGATTTTCCCGGGCCGGACGGTATATAAGGTAGCGGAGGAAACGGTAGTCCCGACATTATTCATTCCTTAGATTTAACCACAGACAGAGCATGGCACTATGTTCTCCGTGATTAGATTTTTGACAATACGTTAGGGCAAACAAGGAGTAAAAGGCATGGAAGTGACGGTGTTAATACAGGCTACAGACGAGGCCTTTAAGATCATAGAAGAGGCCAGAAATCGTGCCTTGGACGTACTCAATACCTCCGTTAAATTTACAGCCGAGGCCAAGCTTCTTGAGGAGAGGAAAATTCAGGCCATCTTTAAGGGAGCGGAGCGGACTAAGTCTGAGGTCCTGAGCTTTCTGGCTACCTTTGCATTGTTATTCTTTCCCTTCTGGATGCCGCTCTCAGGGTTCTTCGATGTCTTCCACCTCAGCATCGGGGTGGGTTGCTGTGCTCTGGTGGCCTATATATCCCATGATCTCCTCTTTGTTAATGTCCGGGTAGGGGACATGCGAACCATAGTCAAGAGGTTTTTCACATATATCCCCTGGTTGATATATCAGATCATATTATCCAACATCCACGTAGTGAAGATCGTCCTAAGTCCAAAGATGCCCATCGACCCTAAGATAATAAAGTTTAAGACAAAACTGGACAGCGACATTTCATTAGTGACTTTTGCCAATTCCATAACCCTTACGCCTGGGACTATCACTATAGATATCAAGGACGGAGAGTACTATGTACACGCCATCGATGAAGACGTAGCCTATGATCTTCTCTATGGGGGCGAAATGGAAGACCGGGTAGCCCATGTCTTCATGGAGGCAGAACATGTTTATGTGCAGGATGTATTAGATGTTGCCCGTATATACGGCGCCTTAAGATGAAAGGTGTGGATTGATATGAGTCATACAGGAGGCAGTTTAATATGATAATAACCTATGAGGACATAATCATAAAGACCCTTACTCGAGTGCTGGCACCATTTTTACAACTTTATGCCCTCTATGTCCTTGCCCACGGTCACTATAGCCCGGGGGGTGGATTCCAGGGAGGCGTTATCCTGGGGGCGAGTATAATACTCATGGTTATTGCCTTTGGTCTGGATACGGCCAGGAAGAGACTGACAGAAAAGGCCGATATCGTGTTACTCTGTATCGGATTGTTGATTTATTCAGGGGTGGGGGCTTTGTGTTTAGCCCTTGGCGGCAATTTTTTGGATTATAGTCAGTTAACGAAGATACTTCCAGTGACTGTGGCCAAGGCCCGGTCTCTGGGTATCCTTTTTGTGGAGACAGGTGTTGCTCTTGGAGTCATGGCAGTTATGGTTTCTTTATTCTACGATATTTCTACAGGAGGACTGCCGCCTGAACGCTAGGGGACGATAAAGAAAAAGGCTAAAAGCGAAAAGGCAGGGGAAGGACAGCGTGGACATCCAAGACATCCAAAAGCAATCCATAAAGATGCAGCAAGTCTATAACATGATTTTAAATCTTGCGCCGACGGATGTTACCGTCCTGATACAGGGAGAGGATGGGACGGAGAAGGAGTGGGTGGCTGAGTCCATCCATGCACATAGTTCCCGGAAAGACAAGCTGTTTGTGGTCATTAATTGTGCTGCTTATCCCCGGTCTTTATTAGAGGACGAGCTCTTCGGCTATGCTAAAGGCGGTGCTAAAAAGACCAGATATCACAGAAGGGGGCGACTTGAAAGAGCTGATGGCGGCACAGTTTTCTTGAACGATATTGACGAGGTACTCCCTTTATCTCAGGTCAGACTTCTAAAATTTTTGGAAGCGATGGAGTTTGAAAGGCCCGGTGGCGGGGGCAAGATTAGAGTAAACGCACGCATGATAACGGCCGCGGATAAGGATCTAAAAGAAGAAGTGGAGAAGGGGACGTTTAATGAAGAACTGTACTACCGGCTCAGTATCATAAATATATATATCCCGCCCCTGAGACAGAGAAAAGAAGATATACCTTTACTTATAGAACATTTTTTAAAGATTTTTAATA
>JASEGX010000104.1:0-5343 GCA_030017815.1 Thermodesulfobacteriota bacterium
CTTTACGCTGAAAATCTATCAGGCTTTCTGCAACTAATTCGGAGAAGAACCAAAAAAGAAAACTCGGACTCCCCAAGGAAAGCCGGGAAAGTTTCCTGATTCTTGCGAGGGAGCATGTTATTCCCGTTGAACTGGCGGAAAAATTGAAGGGGATGGTCGGGTTTCGCAATATTCTGGTTCACGAGTATCAAGATATAGACATAAAAATAATGGTCGATGTGATTGAACACCATCTTGATGACCTGATTGTTTTTACAAATTATGTAATGGAGTATATGCGTGGCCATCCATCCTGATTTCCCTCAATCGCCCTATGCTATCCTCAACCCGGACATCCGCTGGTTCCCTGCGGATGGAGCCCTCCGGGAGTCCAGTTATGAAATACACATCCGCCTGAGGCGGACTAGGCCGCTTACAGAGCCCACCGGACCATAGTCAGGTAACAGATGTTCACTACAGCTTTTTGAGCAAAACAAGGCCCTGATTTTTCAACCATTGGTTGGTCATGCCGGTCTGGATGGCCAGAGTGCGAATCTGATCCCGACCTCCCTGCCAGCCATTTATGAAGCTTTTAAGCCATATTTCAGAGCACCTTCCGTTCGGTATTCAGCGTCCTCTTCTACAAACCTATCCATAACATAGAGCCTGATCTTATGACTCCTGGGGAACTCCTTCTTTAAAAGGGGCTTCAATATCTTCTCCAGCTTTTCCGGCTTTAGCTGAAACCTTTCCTGGAAATAGCCGTTCTCAATGACCAGGAGGTCCTCTTCGCCCGTCTTGACAATAATGACCGACCGGTTGCGCTTATAGGTCCGCAGGTCCAGATAATGGCCTACCGGAAGCTTTTCCAGCCTCTCACGGACGGTTTCAATTATCCTGGTCTTATCAATCATTGGAAACGTGCGGGTTAACAGGCTGGAACTCTTTGCGGATATTCCAAATAAAGCTGGCCGCAACTAATTACTCAAAAAATTTCACGGCCTTCCGCAGGCGATCTACTACCCGCTTTTGCCCTACGGCAATCAGGACATCGAATATCCCGGGGCCTACTGACTGGCCGGTGACCACAGTCCGGGTACTGTTTATCAAGACCCCGGGCTTAATCTCCAGTTCTTCAACCATCCCGTGAAGCACCTTTTCGATCTCTTCAGGCGTAAATGACCCGATCGCCCCCAAGCGGTCCGCCAGGATGGGAAACCATTTTTTGAGTGCCTCGTGCTTACGAACGTTTTTTTCGAGGGCCTTGGGATCGATCGGATACTCATCAGAAAAATAGGCACGGCCCAGGGTCGCAAAATCCGTGAGCAGATGATACCGGCTTCGAATCAGGTCGATGGTCTGAAGGAACCAGGTCCGTTTTTCGCCCTCAAAGGCTGGAACCCATATCCCTGCCTTTTTCAACTCCTCCCTTACGTAAGGCTCGATCTCTTCCACCGGCAGGGTCCTTACGTAATGGGCGTTGATATTGATAGCCTTGGGATCGGTGAAAAATCTCGGATCATTCGGCAGTAGATTTAATATGGCGTTATGACGGCTGATCCCTTCTAACGAGAAGGCCTCGATCAATTCTTCCTTTGCAAAGATCTCTCTGGAGTCAGGCGTTGCCCAGCCAAGAAGCACCAGGAAATTTACCAGCGCCCAGGGAAGAAAGCCGTGTTCCCGGTAAAAATGAACAGCGACCATCTCACCATGCTTCCGCTTGGAGATCTTGGCCTTCTGCGGATCGAGCGTGAGGGACATATGGGCAAACTTGGGGACCGGCACGCCGAGCGCATTGTATAAAAGAATCTGCTTGGGCGTGTTGGCCAGGCCGTCCTGACCGCGAATGATGTGCGTAATCCGGTCACGGATGTCGTCTACGGCGTTCGAAAGGATATACAGGGGTTGGCCATTGGAGCGCACAATGACAAAGTCCTCTATATCTTCATACTTCTTTTCAATAATGCCATAGACCATGTCCTGGAAAAAAACAGACCCCTCTCCGCGCGGCACCTTAAAACGGATAACGTATGGGACACCGGCTCTTTCCTTTTCCTGTATCTCTTGTTGCGTCAAACCGAGGCAGACATCCCGCTCCTTCGCGGTAGTCTTACCCTTTTTCTCCTCTTCCCGTCTGCGCTCGAGTTCCTCTTTGGTACAGAAGCACTTATAGGCATGCCCGGAATCAAGGAGCTTTTGCGCCGCGGCCAGGTGTTCCTTGATAAAATGTGACTGGAAGTAGGGCCCTTCATCCCAGTCAATGCCTAACCATTTTAAGCTCTCGATGATCCCCTGGAGCGACTCTTCTGTCGACCGTTCAACGTCGGTGTCCTCGATCCTCAGGATAAACTTTCCGCCCGTCTTTTTGGCAAAGAGCCAGTTAAATAAGGCCGTCCGTGCGCCTCCGATATGGAGATAACCCGTCGGACTGGGAGGAAACCGGACACGTACCTCTTCACTCATATATGCTCACCTTTCTCATTCATCTATAAACGATTTCTTTTGCACCTACATTGTGGGGACTTATCCCCTTCCATAAATGCGGGTAAGTTCTGAAAGGCCGGCTATCAGAGAAGGCGTTAATTGTTCCGGTAAGAGCTTCCACGTCCAATTGCCGTCGCCCGTGGCGGGGACGTTCATCCGGGCCTCTTCCCCCAGACCAAGGATGTCCTGCATGGGGATGATAGCCAGATCGGCCACGGACATCATGGCCATCCTTACAAACTCCTGGCGAACCGTCTCTTCCGTAACCTCCCGCCCCAGGTATTGAAAAAGCCTCTGCTTATCTTCAGGTCTGGCCTCTCTCCTGAACCATCCCTTAGCCGTGTTATTGTCATGCGTTCCTGTATATACCACACAGTTCTTCACGTGATTGTGCGGCACGTAGGGATTGGCTGCCAGGTCGTCACCAAAGGCAAAGAGGAGCACCTTCATCCCTGGGAATCCGTACAGGTCAAGAATTTCCCTTACATCCGGGGTTATAATCCCCAGGTCTTCGGCAATAATGGGAAGGGAGGGGAAACGTTTTAAAAGCTTATCGAAAAAGTCCCGAACCGGGACCTCTACCCATCTTCCATTTATAGCCGTCTCTTCACCTGCCGGGACCTCCCAATAGGCCACAAGCCCCCTGAAATGGTCGAGCCTGATTATATCAAAGAGTTTCAGGTTGCGTTCTATAAGCCTCATCCACCATGCGTAGCCGGTTTTCTTCAGGGCTTCCCAGTTATAAACCGGATTACCCCACAACTGGCCTGTACTACTGAAATAATCCGGCGGAACTCCGGCCACAAACACAGGCTTTTTGTTTTCGTCCAGTTTAAATATCTCGGGATTGGCCCATACGTCTGCACTGTCGTAATTCACATAGATAGGCATATCACCTATTATCTGGATGTCTCTGCTATTACAGTAAGCTCTTAACGAATGCCTCTGTTTGTAAAATACATACTGAAGAAACTTTTCCATCTCAATTTTGTCTTTAAGCTTGCCTTTTAACTTTTTACTTACCTCCCCTTTTCTATCTCTTATATCCTCCGGCCATTCACTCCAGACGGCCCCGCTAAAATTTTCCTTTAGAGTCACAAACAAGACATAATCATCAAGCCAGTACTGATTCTCTTTACAGAACTTTTCAAAGCCGCTGTCTTTCTGCTTTCTGTTTTTAAAATTATCATAAGCAAGGCGAAAAAGTCCTGTCTTATACTCGGTCACAGCCTTATAGACAACCTTCTCGCGCGGAAAGGAAGGGGGGGACTCAATATCCGATGGAGAGAGAAAACCGTCTTCCACCAGAAGCTGAGGACTGATGAGGAGTGTATTTCCGGCAAAAGCAGAGATGCTGCTATAGGGAGAATTACCATGTGCCTCATTTATTTGCGTTAAAGGGAGTATTTGCCAGAAGCTCTGTTTGGTTTCAGAAAGAAAATCTACAAACTTGTACGCCGATGGGCCTAAATCTCCTATACCGTAAAATGAAGGCAGGGATGTGATGTGCAGTAAGATGCCGCTTCCTCGTCTCTTCATGTTTTCTCCTCACTTAGGAGTAGCGCCCCAGGAAAATGCCTTAAAACATCTCCTATGAGCAGGGTTCCTTCACTTTTGATTACCTCTGAAGTTATGACATTCCTCCATACAGAAGGGCCATAACCGGGAAGAATAATATAGGTGTCGTCCCATATCTCTCTACCTACCGGATATCGGTCTTCGCTTACGAGACTGGTTACAACCCTTGGAACTACGGTTATTGCCTGTAAGCCCTCACTTGATGACTTCGCCTTGTTACGCGGGGCATGTTTATGAGCCGTATCCATCTTCCTCATATAGGCCACCATGTGATCCTTAAACCTTCCGCCCACCTCAAGCGGAGCATAAACGCCTTTTTGGAAAACCTCGCTATTCTCTCTTCTCGCCGCGAGCGCCCTGTTTGTCAAAAAAAGCTTAATCCTGCCATCTTCTTTCGTCAAAAAGAGTTCTTTTATTAAAGCCAACACGTCTTTATTTGCTTTATCCCGTATCTCCTGCAAAATTTTTCTTCTCTTCTCAAAGTCCACCGGCCGGCGGTTATCAGGATCTACGAGATTAAGATCCCACAACTCTGTCCCCTGATAGAAATCCGGCAACCCGGGAGAAGTGATCTTAATAAGAGCCTGCGAAAGAGAATTGAATATCCCATAAGAGGCCACTCTCTTTTGAAACGGCAGGAACTCTTTCAGAAATTCGTTATCTTCCGACGGGGTTAACATCTCTTCGATGAAGGAGACAAATGCCTCCTCATACTCTGTATCGGGTTTCAGCCACGCCGTATGGACCTTGGCCTCCCGCACGGCCTTGACCATATAGTCCTTTACCCTTTCTATAAAGCTGGGGCGCTCGGTTTCATCAAAAGGAAAGGCACCGATAAGTGTCTGATAGAGGAAATATTCATCATTCCGGTCTGGGACGCTGGTGCCATTTACAAGCTTCTTTTTTCTTTTGTTGATCCGGCTCCACTTCTTGATGCTATCTTCCCATTCTTTCGGAACTTCAGACAAAATGTTAATCCTCGCCCGCACGTCTTCGCCTCTTTTCGTGTCATGGGTGGATGTGGCATTCATGGAGTGCGGCCAGAAATGCGCCCTTTTCTGGTTGAAGCCATGGAACTCCTTCATCTCTATACCGAATTTATCCGGACTTCCACCCACTTCATTAAGCGAAAGGAGTCGGTTATATATGTAGAAAATCGTATCCTCAAACCCTTTGGCCATCAGCGGTCCGGTGAACTGCTGAAATTTCATGACAAAATGAAACCACTCCCCCTTTTCTTCTTCCTTAAGGTATTCCTCGAATTCAAGGAGGAGAAATTTTTCAATAAAGTCCAGTTCGTAC
>JASEGX010000104.1:5353-8698 GCA_030017815.1 Thermodesulfobacteriota bacterium
TCCTCTGCTTAGCCTTTTTTACCGCCTCTGTTATGTAAAGTTGATCTGTTTTGCTAAAGGCCTCCTTGCTTATATAGGTTCGATAAACTGGAAAGAGCGCCAGAACATCTACCAAAGCCCTTTTGAGACCGTAGAGCGTAATATCACTGCTATGTCTATACCTGCCGGAGATCCTCTTCATAAGATGGGCAAGGTTGTCAACATCTCCGGCCATCTCCTTTCCTATTATGAGCCTCTTTTTATCACACACCAGATCCTCATAAGAGGTCTTAAAACGAGTAAACTCGGTGTATATTTTGCTGAATGCCCTGGCGTTTCTCGTCTTGCAAAAAATTCCATTTACATAATTCATAAAGTCATAGCCGGTTGTCCCCTGAACAGGCCAGGTGGCCGGTAACTCCTCTTCGAGGTCAAGAATTTTCTCAACCACCAGGTATACCTCCCCGGCCCTTTCTCTTAATCTTCCCAGATAACCATTTGGATCATAGAGACCATCTATATGATCTACTCTCAGTCCAGTAAATTTCCCATCCTTTGCCAGGCTTATGATGAGCCCATGGGTTTGCTCTAAGACGTTTTCGTCTTCCATCCGTAAGGAGATGAGACCGTTGATATTGAAAAACCGCCGGTAATTTATCTCCTCTGTGGCCACCTTCCAAAAAGATAATCTAAAGAACTGTTCGGAAAGGAGGCTATCAAGCCTGTTAAAGCTCTCCGCCACCCCCTTTGTACCATTAAAAATTTCTATGTTGTCATCAGTGAATCTTTTTATATCGGGATTTTCTCTGTAAAGCTCCCAAAGCATCCTCTTTATAAACCGTATCTGGTGGTAGCGTTCACTGACGTCTTCTCTGGATACAGGCATATTCTTTATGGAATAGAGAATGCCCAGCAACTTTATAAAATCCGGATGGTCTTCACCCAGCTTTTCCCGCAATGTGTTTAATCTGTGGGTGATAACACTGGCATATGATTCCGGTCTTAGCGGTAGTTTTAATTCATAGTAGCGGACACTAAAACCATCCCGGTCATATTGTAATTTAATTTCTTCCTCTTCTAAAGATTCCCCATAAAGCCGTCCCAGGAAAGGAACGAGGAGTCTTCCCTGAATGCTTTCATACGGATGACTCCATTCTATGTCAAAGAAATCAAAATACTCCGAACTCTGACCATTTTCCAGGACGTCCATAAGCATGGCGTTTTCGCCATCAAAGGCCATGTGGTTCGGAACTATATCCTGAATCCATCCCATTCCCCGGGCCTTTGATGCTCTTATCAGTTCTTCGAAGTCCTCAGCGCTCCCCAGCTCAGGATTTAGCTGATTGGTATCTACCACATCGTATCCATGCAGACTTCCCTTCTTCGCTTTAAATATGGGGGAGGCATAAATATCGGAGACCCCGAGGTCAAAAAGATACTGCACTATCTCCTCGGCCTTTTTAAACCCAAAGGCAGGATTAAACTGAAGTCTATAAGTAGCTGATGGTATCCTCATCCTTGAAACTTCACATGTAAGTAGTAACCCAGTTTGCGAAACAACTCTAGCCACCTTTTGGCAGGACCATCTTCCGTAACTACCCTATCCGTCATGGGGCTGTAAAGTTTCCCACCGATAGAGAAGTATAGATTCTGGGCCTTCCAGAGATCCAGTTCTACAGGTACAGACACCAATAACCTGAGTACATTATCTATACTTTCTAAAAGCTCTACATCTTCCGGCTCTTCATGTAATCTCTCTATAAGGGAGTTTATACGAGCGCCGGCAACAAATTGGACCGTCGTTTTATCGATCTCTACAGACCATTTTTTTGCCTCATTTATCAAAGCCTCGAGTTTATCTACGTCCACTTCTTCTTGTTCAAAAATCTTTCCAAGGTCTCTATTTATTGTATATTCAGCCGCTATGGATAGAGGCCTGGGAAGGGGTGCGTGGAGTGTCTGAAGCAGGTTCATGACCGTGTAGTTGTTATCATATATCTGACGGTAGGCGCCCTCAATCCCATCATAGGTTAATTGTAATATCTGATCCAAAATCTTTCTTTGCTCATCCCGAAAGAGATGCCAAATGTTGTAGTTGTTGTCGCCAAAATGTTTGTCCATCCGTCTTATGACCTCAGGAATGTCTCCTCTATCAAAGGCCTCTCTTATCTCCTGACGCATAGCTGTAAATGCCTCATCTCCTATAAACTCTCTTACCCCTCCGTTTATATTATGGTCTCCCATATATAGCACGGCAAAGCTGATGATCTTTTCATCCCATGATATATCTGAGACAATGGTTGCCTTTCCCACAGCAAACTTTAGTCTCCCGGCCTCAACCCTTTCGTATATCTGGCTCTTCGCTGTATAACAGAATATCTTTATATATTCGGGATATTCCTCAAAGACCGAGGATATGCCGTAGTGAGCCCCCACCCTAAGGAGGTCAACCCTGGCCGGCTTTGCGAACATCTCGTAACATCTTGCCCCATTTTCAAATACGTTACTTGGTGCCTCATCCAAATCCTTCAGATACTGTCCATCGAGACTTACACCATGCAGGTCTTCTAAATACTGCATGGCCTTGGACGCATATTGCATAACCTGAACCGTCTCTATGCCTGAAACCTCGTCAAAAAACCAGCCACAGCTCGTATACATCAAGAGGGTGTTTCTCTGTATCTCCAGGAGTTTCAGGATCCTTATCTCCTCTTCCTTGGAGAGTCTCCTTATAGCATACCTCTCCAGGAACCGTTTTACATTTCCTTCTGTCCGGTCCAGTATAACTTCGATGTAATCATTTCTTGCCTCCCACGGACTCCAGAAATATTTTGATGCCTCCTCTTCATAATATGATATAAGCCTATCTCTTAGCCGGTCCATGGCCCCCCGGAACGGGCTCCGCCACGCTTGTGTCCACCCCGGATTCATCCCCGAATTGCACCCACAGTTATCTCTCCATCTTTCTATGCCATGAATACAGCTCCAGGACGAATTATCAAAAATCTCAACAAGGTGAGTCGGGGGATGCCTTTCCAGATACTCACCATAATTGGTTATTTTTGCAAAATTTCCAGACTCGATAAAGTGTAAACAGTAAGCCAGTGCCATGTCACCATGGCGATGATGATGTCCGTAGGTTTCACCATCCGTAGCGATGTGAACAAGTTGCGGCCAATCTCTGTGGTCTGCAAATGCTGTAAGTAATCTCCCTGCAAACGACTCCCCGTTGCTTAATACTCCACCAAAGGCAATATCCTGAGCGATTGGACCATCGTAGAAAAAAAGGACTATTGCCCTTCCGGATGGAAGTCGAGTAGCCCCAAGGAACCGCCCCTTAAGGCTCTCACAGAACCGGACGTGAAA
>JASEGX010000276.1 GCA_030017815.1 Thermodesulfobacteriota bacterium
CCCCTTTGAAAAAGGGGGATTAAGGGGGATTTTTGAGGTGTCGTTTTCTGGACGACCAGTTCTTTTCAAAGAGCTAACGTGTTACAGAAATTTGAGATTCTATCTCTGCGGTCTTTGCGCCTTTGCGGTGAAAAGACTCTTTTATGAAGCCGTCAGGATTTTTTCCAGGCGCCCCTTGACATATTCCATGGCTGCCTGTAGGTCCGACCGCGAAAGTTTTTTGATGCCGGCAGTCCAGGCGTTCACTTCTTCCTCGTTGAGATTAAGTAATTTCGCGACATAAAACGCATCTACCAGGCCATTATCTGCGAGAAAACCACACCCTCCAGCCGTACCCAAAAATTCATCTTTATAAAAAATTGGCGCCACAAACTTGGTAAATCCGGCGTCACATTCTCCAACCGCAATCTCTCTGGTTTCCTGGGCCAGTTTGGCTAAATGCTTGTGGGCAGTCGCACAGACCGCCCGGCTTTGTTCGCCTGCCTTAATGCCCGGACAGATTTTGTTTGCCGGGGCAGGACTGGCAGCGACAAGCAGACCCTGTTTGTCGTTTACACTGCCATTCATCCCAAATCTTTTATTAATCTCCTCAGCCAATTCTTTCCAGCCTTGCACTGATAAAATATCCGTTAACTCCATTTACGCACCTCGCATAACTTATTCACCGATAATTTTTACGAGAACTCTTTTCTTTCGCCTGCCGTCGAATTCTCCGTAAAATATCCTTTCCCATGCGCCTAAGTCCAACCGGCCTTCGGTTATGGCTACTACAACCTCACGCCCCATAATCTGGCGTTTAAGGTGGGCATCTGCATTGTCTTCACCTGTACGATTATGTTTATACTGGCTGACAGGCTCGTGCGGGGCCAAATGTTCCAGCCATCTTTCATAATCCTGATGCAGGCCGCTTTCATCATCGTTAATAAATACTGAGGCCGTGATATGCATGGCATTTACCAGGCCGAGACCCTCTTTAATGCCGCTTTCTCTGAGGCAGGCATTAACCTCCTGCGTGATGTTAATAAAGGCCCGGCGTGTGGGTACCTCGAACCAGAGTTCCTTGCGATAGCTTTTCATGGTTGCCTCCATTTATAAAGCCGCACGCTTATAGGCTATTTACACGGGCTAACTGAGACTAAGGCTATAACAAGATTAAAAAGGAGTCAAATACTTTGATCGGAAAATTCAGTTCGTATGTTGCAGAAACCCTTCTGAAAGATCAGGTCATAGGCAGAATTCTGTCGCGCATTCGTATTGGTTATACAGATTGGGGTTATAGGATGACTATTTTTTCGGCATCCTGTTTCGCGTGGCTTCGATAGCCAAGGAGGCGTAGTCCCGTAATTTACCGGCCTGTCTTAGACTATCAGCGTCTATACGTTCGCTTTTTTTAGATATAATAAAGTTGCCGATGGCCTGATTATCAACCATTATGGGTAAGGCGGCCATGGACAAGGCCTTGTTGGATGACAGATAAGCATCTCTTCGAGGAGTAACAATGTGGGCGAAGAAAACA
>JASEGX010000277.1 GCA_030017815.1 Thermodesulfobacteriota bacterium
GGTAACGTATTTATTTACTCAGGACTTAGTGCTGCCCTCGGCCATGAGCTCGGGCCGAATGGAGTGAGCAACTATTTCAATTCACAACATGAGGATACGCGATTGTATTTGCGAATCGAAACACTAAGGGCGAGAGGGGGAGAAGGATGATCTCCTTAGTTCGTGCTGATAGTGAAGAGGGCCGGCAAAGATTACGCGCCCTTGGGACCAGGCAAATCAACTTTGCTAAAGATCATGAGTTGGCTGTAGCCGGGATTCTGGAAGAGGTGCGGGCCGGCGGTGATAAGGCCCTTATTAAATATATACGCCAATTTGATGCGCCTGATCTAAAAAAATCTTCTTTGAGAGTTAAAGCGGCGGAGTTCAAAAATGCCTATAGGCGGGTGGATAAAAATTTCTATGCTACCTTGAGTAAGGCTATTCGTCAGATTGAGGATTTTCACTCCAGGCAGCGAGAACAATCCTGGATAGTAACCAGAGAAAACGGGTCCATGGTTGGCCAGTTGGTTCGTCCGGTAGATACTGCCGGCCTGTATGTCCCCGGCGGCAAGGGGGGGGAGACGCCGCTGATTTCATCTGTATTAATGAATGCCATTCCGGCCCGGATAGCCGGTGTCCCACGAATTGTTCTTACCACCCCGCCCTCTCCCGGGGGCGAAGTAAATCCGTACTTGTTGGTGGCAGCACAGGAAGTGGGTATAGAAGAGGTCTATAAGGCGGGCAGCGCCTGGGGGATTGCAGCGCTGGCCTTTGGCACCCATACGGTGCCAAAAGTAGATATGATCGTTGGTCCGGGCAATGTTTACGTCACATTGGCGAAGAAACTATTGTCCGGTATGGTAGGCATAGATATGATTGCCGGCCCAAGCGAGGTATTGGTTATTGCTGACGATACAGCTCGTGCTGAGATCGTTGCTGCTGACCTCTTATCTCAGGCTGAACACGACGCACTGGCCACAGCGATATTGCTTACCCCGTCGGTAAAGCTGGCACATGCGGTCATAGCTTTTCTCAAAAAACAAATAAAACAATTAGTGCGGCATGAGACCGCCCGGGCCTCACTGGAGCAGAATGGGGTTATATTTGTGGTAGATGATGTGGCAGA
Source organism: Thermodesulfobacteriota bacterium (assembly GCA_030017815.1). GTDB lineage: Bacteria > Desulfobacterota > QYQD01 > QYQD01 > QYQD01 > QYQD01. The sequence continues at coordinate 1,106 of JASEGX010000277.1, forward strand.
GGCCATACGGATAGCTAATGAAATTGCTCCTGAGCACTTGGAGCTTATAGTGCAGGAACCTTTTGCCTGGTTGGGTGAAATAAGGCATGCCGGCGCAGTATTTATAGGAGAATTTTCGCCGGAACCCATGGGGGACTATATTGCCGGTCCAAATCATGTCCTTCCCACGATGGGTACGGCCCGCTTTGCTACTGCCCTGGGAGTCCCGCATTTTTTAAAGAGGACCAGCCTTATTTATTATACCGAGAAGGGCTTCATTCAGGATGCCGGCGATGTTATTCAAATGGCAGAGAGAGAAGGACTTACTGCCCACGCCCGGGCGGTATCTATCCGGCTGAAGAGATAGGCAACAATGTTGACGGCTTCGTAAAAAGTAAAATTTTACCGCAGAGATCGCTGAGAACGCTGAG
>JASEGX010000105.1 GCA_030017815.1 Thermodesulfobacteriota bacterium
CAAGGAACGGGTATCTTAAACGTGATCTCCTGACCTTGTGCCGCGTTTATTAGTTCTTTCCCCCCGGCAATCATTTTTCCCAGAGTAAATGAGTGTCTCTCGTCATGGGCAGGCCTTACCAGGCGTAGCCGGTCCCCAACGCCGACATCAGCGGCGAGCCTCACCAAGGCCTCTTCTCCGTGTGCGGTTATGATCTTCCCCAGAAAAAGGCCGGCCGTGCCTGAAAAGTGCGGGGTGACGATATCCATAAGGCGCGGATACAGAAAGTACCCGGAAGTCGGCTTTCGGCCCAAACACCGCCTTATTAAATCTTCAGCCCGGCCCAGGGCCTCTTCGTCACCTTCCGGCGCATCCAGCACCGTGCGGTAGGCTTCTACTATAGAGCTTACGTAGTGGGCGCTGCGCATCCTCCCCTCGAGCTTGATGGAAGTGACACCGGCTTTTTTTAGCTCAGGCAGCAACCGGATAGCCGAGAGATCATTCATGGAAAAAAACGAGCCGCGTTTTTTGCCGCTTTCGTACAACCGGCGGCAGGGCTGGACGCACCGGCCGCGCATACTGGACTTTCCGCCCAGATAACTGCTCATCAGACAGAGCCCGGAAAAGCTGTAACAAAGGGCTCCCTGGACAAAAACCTCCAACTCAACCGGAGAATGCCGGTGTATGGCGCTTATTTCATCTATGGATAACTCTCGGGCCAGGACCACCCGCTGAAATCCAAGCCCGCGCAGATGCTCAGCTCCCGGGTGGTTGTGAATGGTCATAAGGGTGCTGGCATGGAGACGAAAAGCCGGAAAGTATCTTTTGATTAAATAATACAGCCCCATATCCTGAATGATCAGGGCATCGGGAGAAAGCTCCTTTAATATCCTGAGCCCCTCTACTATCTCCGGCAGGTCTCTTTCCTTGAGCAGGATGTTCAGGGCTATATAGACCTTTACGCCGTGTTTATGGGCGAAGGGAATCGTCCGGCTGATGTCCTGCAGAGAAAAGTTCTCGGCCTGGACGCGGGCATTAAAGTCACTCCAACCGATGTAAACGGCATCGGCCTTTTTCTCCACAGCCGCCCAGAATGCCTCCAGATTCCCGGCCGGGGCTAAGAGTTCGGTTTGTTTTTGCATAATTCCTAAAATCGGCTATAATGCCAACCTATCCCGTGGCCATGGCGTGATAAGAATCATTGTATCCACAGCGGATATATGCTAATCGCTAAAGACCGGGAAGTCAAAGGATAGTGTGAGTAAGACGTTATTATGTCCGTCGATAGCCATCTCTTAAACATAATTAAAGTAATCAGCAATGTTACCGACGCCTTTACTACCGCCTTATTTTTGGCCGACCCCAAAGATGAGAGTCTGACTTTGCAATCTTACTACAGTTTGAGCAAAAATGTCATCCCCGGGGTACAATTCGGCTATGGAGACGGCATGGTGGGCTGGGTGGCTAAAAACAACAAACCTATCATCGCTAACCAATTTGACAGAGACACCACTACGTTGCAGTTCTACTCGGCAGACGAGGATATCAAATCCTTCATGGCTGTTCCCCTTCCCCGCGGAAAGGGCGTTCTTTCCGTGGACAGCAAACATAAATACATATTTACTGAAAAAGGCCAGAAACTGCTTTTAGGCTTTGCCGATCTTATTGTACATGAAACAGAAGTCTCCGCCTTACAGGCCAAAGAACGCCTCTATGACCGGATACTCAATCTCCACTACCAGGCCGACCGTATAGGACAGCAAACCAGAGATTTTAATGATTACCTCATCAACATCCTGACCTTATGCCTTTCTTTTACCCGGGCCGAGATGGGATTTATGGCCTTTCTTTCATCCCCTGAACCAGACGCTAAATACAGCCTTCCGGCCCTGATCGGTACGATAAAATCCAACCTCCAAAGACAGCAGTTTTCAGTAGAAAAGGGTCTGGTGGGCTGGATCTTTAGAAAGAGAAAGCCGCTGGTTCTGGAGAGGATAGGGCAAGAACCGAGGAAATCCTACCTTTTTACACCAGAAGAGCCGTTTAAGGGTTTTAACGCCTTTTTGGGTATCCCCTGTTTATTACAGGATTTCATGCCCGGGGTAATGGGTTTCACCAGTTACAGCAAATGTACGTGGGAGACAGAGGAGATCGACGCCCTCTTGAGTATCGGGCAAAGGATTATCTTGACGAAAATGTCCATGAAAGGATAATCTGTCTTCTGCGGGGCATGGGAATATCCGCGTGAAAAAAAAGCAATATTCTCTAAATCAGCCTGAATATATAGGCAACGTCACTGGTCATTAGTCATTGGCTAAGTGTGAAAATTTTTTACTAGTGAGGCGCTTGCAAAACTGTTTGTCATCCCCGAATGCTTCTATCCCCGATACAGGCATTCGGGGACGGATATGGTTTTTCAAGCAGTTAGAACCAGATTCCCGCTCAGAATCGCTGCGGGAATGACAGAATGGAGGCTTTTGCAAGAGGCTCTAGTGACAAATGACTATTTGACTAATGACATTCACTATAGGAGGACACCGCTTATATGCTATTTGATCGCTTGTTCGGCTTTCTGTCTAAAGATGCCGCTATGGACCTGGGCACAGCCAATACCCTGATTTATATGCCGGGGGAAGGCATTGTTTTAAACGAACCTTCCGTTGTGGCTATAAATAAAGATACGGATCAGGTCATAGCCGTCGGCCGGGAAGCCAAGGAATACCTGGGGCGTACACCGCAAAAGATCAGGGCGGTCAGACCGATGAAAGACGGGGTCATTGCCGACTTTGAGATCACACAGCAGATGATCAAGTATTTCCTACGCAAGGTAAATATAAGCCGCTTTATTCGGCCCAAAATGGTTATCTGCGTCCCCACCGGCATCACCCAGGTAGAAAAGCGGGCGGTCGTCGAGGCGGCAGAGGAGTCTGGAGTCCGAAAGGTGTTTTTGATAGAAGAGCCTATGGCCGCCGCCATAGGCGCCGGGTTAGAAATTGAGAAACCAAGCGGCCAAATGGTAATAGACATCGGCGGGGGGACAACAGAGGTAGCCGTAATATCTGTTTCCGCCATAGCCTGTAGCGAATCCCACCGGGTAGCCGGAGATGAGATCAATGAGTCTATTGTCCGTTATATGCAAAAAAAATATCAGATACTCATTGGTGAAAATACATCCGAACATATCAAAATAAACATAGGTTCTGCCTATCCCCTGGATGAACCTCAGAGCATGTTTGTATCCGGCAAGGAGATCCTTACCGGATTTCCCAAAAGCATACCCGTCACTGATGCCGAGATACGAGAGGCCATAGCAGATCCGGTAAGTGGCATTATTGGGGCTATCAGCCGCACCCTGGAGAATACACCGCCGGAACTGGTAGCCGATATCCACCAGACCGGACTTTACATGGCCGGCGGAGGCTCCCTCCTTAAGGGACTGGATCGCCGCATCACCGAGGAAACACGCCTCAAGACCATAATGACCGAAGACCCCTTAACCACCGTAGTTATGGGCTCCGGCAGGGCCTTGGAAGAAATCAAGAATTATGCCAGGGTCTTTATTAACTGATACAGACAGCTTTATAGAAACGGCCATAACCGTAGCCCGGGAAAGTGGTCAATTACTGAAGGAAATCTTCGGCCGGAAGCGAGAGGTCTATTTTAAAGGGGAAATCGATCTGGTTACTGACGCCGACCTCCGGGCTGAAGATCTCATTGTAAAGACTATTCACGCCAGATACCCGGAACACACTATTGTCAGCGAAGAAAAGCAGTCCTGGGCGGGCCTGTCACCTTACAAATGGATCATTGATCCCTTAGACGGGACCACCAACTATGCCCATGGGTTCCCATGGTTCTGTGTCTCTATCGCCCTTGCCATCCATGACGAACCGGTTCTTGGGGTGGTCTATCACCCATTTCTGTACCAGCTTTTCCGGGCCAGGAAGGGCGCAGGGGCTTATTTAAATGAGGAACCTATTCGCGTATCCACCACCGGTAAGCTCGGGCATAGCCTCCTGGCTACCGGATTTCCTTATAACATACACACCGAGCCGGAACCGGCGGTTTCCCGCTTCAAGAAATTTCTTACACGCTCCAGGGACATAAGACGGGCCGGATCAGCCGCGCTGGATCTATGTTATGTGGCCTGCGGCTGTTTTGATGGTTTCTGGGAGGCCAATCTGAAACCATGGGATACAGCGGCCGGGGCGCTGCTGGTCCGGGAAGCCGGCGGATTGGTAACGGACTTCCAAACCCGGCCCTTTGCCCCGGCCATGCCTGAGATATTGGCCAGCAATGGCCACATACACGGGCAAATGGTTGCTGTCTTTCAAGAAGAAAGGGCAGGCTGAGCAGCTATTACTTTTTTCACTTCCTCAATAGAGACTCCTTCCATCTCTATGAGTTTCAAACGGGATTTATGTCCGGTCTTGATGGATAGGTTTGTTTGAGGCAGGCCAAACAGAGAGGCAAGAAATCGAATACAGGCGGCATTAGCCTCTCCTTCTACCGGAGGCGCTTTTAATCTGATTTTAAGGGCATCGCCGTGATAGCCGGCTATACCCTCACGTGAGGCCTTTGGTTGTACGTAAACCCTTAAAAGTACCCCGTCAGTTGATGGTTGTAAAAATGGGGTCACTTTGCCGGATCTTCACCCTCTAAATCCACTCCAGAGATAATTTCGTTAAATAGCGCTCATAGCCTGATGTGCCTCGTTCGTACCGGCATCCTTTTCTTCCGCTACTTCTTTCTCTGTGGCCAGCCATTTCGAAAGGCTTTCAATAAAAGCCTTAACCCGATACTCCATCTGGGCCTTTTGACGTTTCAACTGGTTGATCTCTTCCTGGACCTGGGCCGCCTGAATATGGGCACTTTCCACCATCTTTTTGGCTTCAAGTTCGGCTTGAGTTACTATAAGCTTGGCCTGACGCTCGGCATTGGATTTCATCTCATCCACTACACGCTGGGCAGAAACAAAGGCCGTTTGAAAAGTCTTTTCCTTCTCTTCAAAATTAGCCTGGTTTTCCCTGAGCCTTTTTACCTCATCCTTAAGGGCGCTATTTTCATGGAGCGCCTCTTTGAGTTCTTCCGCTACCAATTCCAGGAAGGAATCTACTTCCCGCGCGTCAAAACCGCGGAAACGGACCCGAAACTCCTGTTGTTGAATGTCCATAGGTGTAATACGCATATACAATCACCCTCTTTGGATGGGTTAATCAACCAAGCTGTCCGGCTATATCGGCCAGAGTTGGCACAAGAAAACTTTGCAGGAAAACAATGATCAATATGATAATTATTGGCGAAAAATCCATGCCACCAAGGCTGATGGGAAGAAGCCGGCGCACCCGGTCTAGGACGGGCTCAGTCACCCCGTAAAGGAAGCGAACAAGAGGATTGTACGGATCAGGACTGACCCAGGAAATGACCGCCCGGGCAATAATGACCCACATATAAAGTGATAATGCTATGTCGATTATCTTGGCCAAGGCATGCAAAAAATTTCCAAAAACGAACATCGGCACATCCTTATGCACAGGGACTGGCCCCGAATTAAAAATGCTACGAATTATATCGGCATTTCTGGAAAATAGTCAAGGAGTAAACAGAAATAAATATCTCAGGCCGGATTGCAGCAGGCCGCCACTACTGCTTTGGCCACTCTGGACATAAAGGTGAAGTCCAGGGTCTCCAGTCTGTCATACGGCGTGTGATAGTTAGGATTGCGGAACATGGCGGTATCCGTGAGCATCAGGGCCGGATACCCCTGATCCCAGAAGGGGGCGTGGTCGCTAAACCTGGTTTCCGGTATCAGGCGGCCTGAAAAAGGTACCTTATAGCCCACCACCGGAAGCTCCGGGACGCATTTTGTTGCAGACCCGCAGAAGCTCTCTAAAAGACCCTTTGATCTCCGGTTGGCGATAACCGCCAGGAAATTTCCCGTATCCGGCGCAGTGATCCTGGCCAGGGGTGGAAGAGATTGGCTTTGCGGCCTTTCGCTCGTGTAGCCGACGGACTCCAGGATGAGCACGCCCTTATATTTCACTCCTTTTTTCCCGGCCTCCCCGGCAAAATAACGGCTTCCGATGAGAAAGGAGAGGGTCATTACCGGGAGCTGAGGTTCTTCCAGGGTAAAGGCTACGAATTCCAGAGTACGGTCAAGCTTAGCACTGGATAGGATACGCGCCGCCTCCAGAAACACGGCCACCCCGCTTGCGTTGTCGTCCGCCCCCGGGCTGCCCAGGGCTGCATCATAATGGGCGCCAACCAGGAGTAAATCAGTATCCTTCTTTCCTTGGAGCGTGCCGATAATGTTCCGGTAAGTCCTGCCGTGAAACGGCACCACCTGGCTCTGTATGGCAAGTCCAAAGGAATCAAAGGTCCTTTGGACAAAAACCGCCCTCTCCTCCAGCTCCGATGGATTCTTCCAGGCATGGCGCAGACCGGTTATGGACGAGGTGTAGTACCTTAGATTCCCGATATCTACCTGGACCGTCAGGTTCGCTATGTCACCAGATGCGGGCATAGGGACTATGTTAATCTAAAATATTGCCTTTTTGTCAACAAGATTTTTGACATTCCACCAGTCGTGGCTGGAAGCCGCTCCTACTCGTAGGAGCAGCATCCCTGCTGCGACACAGCGGCAGCTATTAGCGGTGGATTTGGGACAGCTAAAACGGTTGAATTATCCACGCCTTTCTGATAATGTCCGCTCTGTATCTAAATCCCTGGCGGACATATGATCAATTTTTAAGGAATCCCGCCCTATGCCAAACGTAGTCTGGCCAGAACAAAGGGTAAGGCGAAACGAGCGGTTAAGGCTGAACTGTCACGAAAGCGTGCTTATCTGGTTCACGGGCCTCCCTGGAGCGGGCAAGACCACCTTGGCCTACGCCCTCGACCGGTCTCTATATAACAAGGGCTTTCACACCTACGCCCTGGATGATGACAATATCGGTTACGGCCTGTGTGGCAATCTCGGACTCAGCCGGGAGGACCACAAAGAAAGCACCCGGAGGGTGGCCGAAGTGGGCCGGCTCTTTGTGGATGCCGGGATCATAACCCTGGCCGCCTTCTTCTCTCCTTACCGCGAAGACAGAATTTTTGCTCGAAAACTATTCCGTCCCGGTGAATTTATCGAGATCTATGTAAGATGCCCCCTGGCGGAATGCGAAAAAAGGGATGGCAAGGGATATTATGAAAGGGCCCGCTCCGGTCGCATCAAAGGGGTTACTGATGTGGATTCTATTTACGAAAAGCCGGAGAATCCTGAACTGATCCTGGAAACAGATAAGTACGATGTAGAAACCTGCCTGGAAAAGATATTAGCCTACCTGAAGGAAGAATTGATAATATAAAACATTTCCAGGCGGGAGAAATATCGATTGCAGCAACCTTTTTTGCACATTTTTTGGCCTATAAGGTTAAGGCTTTTTTAGAATATCATGGCTGCCGACTTTTCTCATGATATAGGTGTCGCCTTCAACCTTAAAGGTAAAGCGGTAAGATCCGCTTAATCTGCCTTCCCAGATGTTCCTCGGATCTTGCATCTTTTTAATGTTTAGGGAAGGGTGTTGTGGATCAGATAACAAAAACTCCAACTGTTTGTCGATTGCTTTCTGCATTGGCGGGGGCAATTTGCGGTAGTCTCGGATAAAGTTTTTGGTAAAAAACAGCTTCATATTTTAGTTTTTTTGAGGGCCCGGACGGCAGCTTTAATATTATCAAAAGGACCAACCACATCACCCTTGGCCATGTCTTTGTCGGCTTGGGCCTCCCCTTCCTGCCACTCTTTGGTGTAAAAATACTCCTGGTCTGGATGAACCAGCTTGACCGGCTTCATGATTATGTCGCCATCCTTATTCTCTAATTCCACATAATCCCCAACAGCAAGATTGAGCTTTCCGCGTAGGCTCTGTGGAATAGTAATCTGATAGTGTCTTTTGACCTTAACTAGTGGCATAAAAATACCTCTTCCGTTCTTTCCTATGAGTTTATGAACTTAGCGCCCTTCGGGCGGACTTTTTGACAGGATTAACGGGATTTACATGATTTCTTTAGTTTTCTCATATCCTGATTATCCTGTATATCTTGTCAAAAAAAGGAAATTCCTATACTATAAATTTATGAATTTTGTAATTTCATAATATCAGAGAGATAATTTTTGTCAAGCGCTGAAATTTTCTCTGCCTTTGTCCTACGTTATCTCCAATCGCATTTTTTTCGAGTTGATTTTTTTTAAACTTCTGCATAAAATTAATATAATTGGAGAGCGAGGATTAAAGATCTGAGAGCGATCAGGGGAGGGGTGATATTATAAAAAGAAAACCCAAAACAAACC
>JASEGX010000106.1 GCA_030017815.1 Thermodesulfobacteriota bacterium
ATTGCTCCATACGCCTCAGTCGTCGCTCCTCGGCGCCTTGCATCTAATATCTTGCCGGTGATCAGGAATACTCCATAACCTGCTGATTTTAATCTTGATAGCTAAATTAGACGGTGGATTTGGGAGGTTTCTCGTTTTTCAGGCCTTCTTGGACACTTGCTTGACTTCAAGGAGTTTTTTGTTAAGATGCAGCCATTACAGATTTAATGTGGAGAAACTAATGGTGGATATTAACGAAAGTCTGATTGGATTTGGCGATACCAAAGACCAGGAAGAGATTAAGATACCGGATTCATTACCGCTTATGCCCGTGCGGGATGTGGTTATTTTACCTTCGATGATGTTGCCGCTATTTGTGGGACGGGAGACCTCGATCAACGCCGTGAATAAGGCATTGGAGGAAAAGCGCCTCATTGTATTGGTAACGCAGAAAGACCAGATGGAAGATGAGCCGGGGCCGGACGGATTATATAAAATGGGCATTGTGGCCATAATCCTGCGCTCCCTTAAGCTGCCGGACGGCCGTCAAAAGATACTTGTGCAGGCCCTTTCCCGGGCGAAGATATTAAAATATGTGCGGGAAAAGCCTTATCATAGGGTCAAACTGGCAGTAATTGAAGAAAAGGGGCCGGCGGAAATCTCTGTTGAACTCGAAGCCCTTATGCGCAATGTGCGGGAACAAAGCGAAAAGTTTTTGTCTATAAAAGGGATATTTTCATCAGACGTTGGGGCTATCTTAAACAGCGTAGAAGAGCCCGACAAACTGGCTGACCTGGTTGCATCCAATCTTCGTCTAAAGACTCCAGCGGCGCAGGTTATTCTGGAGACTATTGACCCGGTAAAGAGACTGCAAAAGGTAAACGAGTATCTGAACAAAGAACTGGAGGTCTCCGTAGTGCAGGCCAGGATACAATCTGAGGCCAAAGAGGAAATGTCCAAGACGCACCGGGAGTACTTTTTGCGGGAACAGCTCCGGGCGATTAAAAAGGAGCTGGGAGACATTGACGAACGGGACAAGGAGATAGAAGAATTCAAGGCCAAGATAAAAAAGGCCAGGATGCCGCAGGGGGTAGAGGAAGAGGCCCTTAAGCAACTAAATCGTCTCGAATTTATGCATCCGGATGCCGCAGAATCATCTATAGTTCGCACTTATCTCGACTGGCTGGTCGAGCTGCCCTGGAGTAAGACAACAAAAGATAAGCTCAATATCAAAGCAGCCCAGAAGATGCTGGACGCGGACCATTATGGCTTATATAAGGTCAAGGATCGGATATTGGAATGTTTAAGTGTTCGTAAATTGAACAAAGAAACTAAGGGGCCCATCCTTTGTTTTGTCGGCCCGCCGGGCGTAGGGAAGACCTCCCTGGGACGTTCTATCGCCAGGGCCATGGGACGGAAGTTTGTGCGCATCTCTCTGGGGGGAGTGAGGGATGAAGCCGAGATACGCGGGCATAGGAGGACATATGTCGGCGCCCTTCCGGGCAGGATTATCCAGGGGATCAAAACGGCGGGCACTAATAATCCAATCTTTATGATGGACGAGATAGATAAGGTTGGTGCAGACTTCAGGGGGGACCCATCGGCGGCGCTTCTTGAGGTTCTTGACCCGGAGCAGAACTACTCCTTTAGCGATCATTATCTGAATGTGCCTTTTGACCTCTCGAAGGTCATGTTCATTACTACCGCCAATGTAACGGATACTATTCCTCCGGCCCTGAAAGACCGGATGGAGGTAATAGAACTCCCCGGATATACGGCCGAAGAAAAAGTGGTTATCGCCAGGAAATACCTTTTCCCCCGCCAGCTCCAAGAGAATGGAATCAATAAGGATATAATAAAGATCGCCGACAACGCTATCCTCCACATGATCTCACAATATACAAAAGAAGCCGGTCTGCGAAACTTAGAGAGAGAAATCGGGTCTGTATTCCGAAAGGTGGCCCGGCGTCTGGCCGAGGGCGCAAAAGGGCCGTTTCTCATAACGCGCGCCAATCTGCACAAATATCTGGGCGTCCCCAAATATCTGCCGGAAGCGGAGCAGGAGGCCAGTCAGATAGGACTGGCAACCGGCCTGGCCTGGACCCAGGAGGGCGGAGAAGTCCTCCATATCGAAGTCACTACCATGAAAGGAAAAGGAAATCTCACTCTCACCGGACAGCTTGGAGAGGTAATGAAAGAGTCGGCGCTGGCCGCTCTGAGCTATACCCGGTCCCGTGCGGATAAGCTTAAGCTCGACAGGAAATTTTACGAAGAGCTGGATATCCATGTACATGTACCGGCTGGCGCTATACCTAAAGACGGCCCGTCAGCCGGCGTTACTATGGCCACGGCCCTCATTTCCGCCTTAACCAGGGTACCGGTGAGCAGGGAAGTGGCTATGACAGGAGAAATAACGTTGAGGGGCAGGGTCTTGCCGATCGGGGGTTTGAGAGAAAAGGCATTGGCAGCGCTTCGGGCCGGGATAAAAAAGGTTATCATACCAGAGCAAAATACTAAAGATTTAGAGGAAATACCGGATCGAATCCGCCGCCGCATCGCCTTTTATCCAGTTAAGAACGTTGATGAAATCCTGGAATTAGCTCTTGTAAAGGCGAAATCCGGCAGGCAAAGGAAGAAATAAGGAAAGACATTTGGACCCTGTACCGTCCATTTATATACCAATAATCATCTTCTGCCTTCTTTGTTCCACCTTTTTTTCCGGCTCAGAAACAGCTCTTTTTTCCCTGGGGCGGTGGCGTTTGATTCGTCTCCGGGAGGAAGGTCACCCAAAGTACAGCCTGATAGACGGTCTGTTGGCCCGGCCGCGGCGTCTCCTGATATCTATTATCATCGGCAACGATATGTGTAATGTGGTCGCCTCTGCCCTGGCCACCCCCCTTGCAGTCAAACATTTTGGCGCGTCCGGACGTTGGGTAGCCATAGTCATCATGACCGGCGTTATAATCATGTTGTGTGATATCTCTCCCAAAGTACTGGCTATATCCCACCCGGTATCTATAGCCTCCTTCGCGGCAAGGCCGATGTCTTTGTTTGTAAAATGGATTGCCCCGGTGCGATGGCTTGCGCAGTCCACAGTAGATGTTGTTCTTAGAGTAGCCGGATTGCCCAGGGGGAAAAGGACAAAGTTTATACTGGAAAAAGACTTTTTACGTCTGGTCGAACACGGACACCGCGCCGGGATTATTGAGCGCCTGGAGAGGGATTTTATAAGAAGGGTGATGGAATTCGGCGATACAAAAGTAGCGGCTATCATGACCCCCCGTCCGGATATATTTGCCCTGCCTCTTGATGCCGACCTCTCTGCTGCTATAGAGAAAATCAAAACGCGAGGGTTCTCACGGGTGCCCGTATATGAGCATGAGATCAACAAGCCGGTCGGGATCCTTCACGTTAAAGATCTTGTGGGCATAAAGTTAAAATACGCCGGAGGCACAGTAGCTGACTTGAGTTCCCGCCTTAAGCCGGTCTATTACGTCCCGGAGACAAAAAACGTTGAGGAGCTTTTTCAAGAGTTTCAGAAGCGCCGCATCCATCTGGCCATGGTGGTGGACGAATACGGAGATTTAGCCGGACTGGTAACCATGGAAGATATTCTGGAAGAACTTTTTGGAGAAATATATGATGAATATGACCAAAAAAGAATGGCTTTTGAAGAGAAAGGGAAAGGCGTTTATTTGGTCTCTCCCAGGATGCTTATAGAAGATTTCAACGAGATAACCGGCGCGCATATACCTTCGGATGAGGTGGAAACCATTGGTGGATTTGTGCTCAACCTTTTTGGCGAATTGCCTAAGGAGGGGAACAGCGCCGCCTATAACGACCTCCGCTTTACCGTAATCAAATTAAAAGGGACCCGCATCTTACAACTGAAGGTGGAGAGAGAAAGCAAAACAGCTTTCCATGACCTATGACCGTAAGTGATATGGTTTATCCGCTCTCCTGGTTTATTGGCTTATTATTTCTGGAGGCATTTTTCTCCGGTTCAGAGATAGCCCTGGTAGCCGCTGACCGGAAGAAAATGCAACAAATGGCCTCTGACGGTCATAAAGGGGCAACTGCGGCCTTGAAACTCCTGGGAAGGCCGACCTGGTTATTCTCCACTACGCTTCTTGGGACCAATCTGGCCATGGCCACCAATACCGTCTTGACGACAGCCTGGATGGTAGAGCAGTGGAGATATGGGAGTGAATGGTTGGCTGTCTTGCTCATGCCGCCTTTCGTCCTCATTTTTGGAGAGATTATCCCAAAGACTATATTCCAGCAAAAAGCACAACAGCTCGCCCCGAAGGCCGCCTATGGCATTACGGCGGCATCTTATATTCTTTATCCCCTGGTCTGGATCTTTGCCCGTTTTTCTCATTTGTTGACAAATATATCGGAAAGAAGGGAGCAGCCTTTTGTCACGCGCGAAGAGCTGAAACTAACCCTTCGTATGGATGAAGACGAGATCGAGATGGACAAGGCCGAGAAGCGGCTCATACGAAAGATGTTTTCATTCATGGAAACAGACGTGAGCCGGGTGATGATTCCGTTGGTTAAGGTCTCAGCCTTGCCGGATGGCGCACCTGTGGCCGATGCCGTCCGGAAGTTCCGGGAAACGGGCTACGGGCGACTGCCTGTTTACCGCAAGCGTATCGATAAGATAGTCGGGATATTAAACGCCTTTGATTTAATCGGCGTGGCAGACGAAAGCCTGCCGGTCAGCAGTTTTATGTACAAACCCTACTATGTACCGGAGACCAAGCCGGTAGATGAATTGCTGCTTGACTTACAAAAAGAAGGCAAAACTATAGCCATAGTGGTCGATGAGTATGGCGGCACCATAGGAATGGTCACCGTAGAAGATATTCTCGAAGAGGTAATGGGGGAAATAGCGGATGAGTTTGATAAGGAGGCCGCTACTTTTACCAGGCTGGGCCCAAACCATTATTTGATCAAAGGGCGTATGGAGGTAAGCCAGGCCAATGAGCAGCTATATCTGGGAATCCCGGAAGGCGACTATGAAACCATAGCCGGTTTTATCTTAAAAGAACTGGGGTTAATCCCTAAACAAGGCCATATTTTTTCTTACAGGCATTTACAATTTATTATACGGAAGGCCGAGGCCAGAGCCATAGAAGAGATGGAAGTTATTGTTAAACAGAAGGGCCAAAAAGATGATAAACAGACAGCGACTAGCCAGGGAGTTTCTGCGCCTGGTGCAGATTGACAGCCCTTCGAGGCAGGAAGGGGCTATCGCGCAATATGTACGAAAGATATTTGAATCCCTGGGCGCCGAGGTAATAGAAGATAGTGCCGGACCGTTCATCGGCAGCGAAAGCGGTAATCTGATCGTTCGCATACCGGGCACATGGAGAGATCTTTTACCGCTTATGTTTAATGCCCATCTGGACACTGTGGAACCCGGAAAGGGCATAAAAGTAATCCAAGAGGATGAAACGTTTAGGAGTGATGGTCGAACCATCCTGGGGGCAGATGATAAGTCGGGTATAGCTATTTTAATAGAAGCGGTAAGGTATTTACAGGAGAACAAAACAGCGCATTGTCCGCTGGAATTTGTCTTTACGGTCTCTGAAGAGATAGGGCTTTTCGGGGCTAAGTCCCTTGATTACAATCTGCTCCAGGCCCGGATGGGTTACGCCTTGGATACCAGCTCCACTACCCGTATCATAAGCGGGGCTCCGGAGGCCAACAGCCTTTGCATCAAGGTCCAGGGATTGTCCGCCCATGCCGGCCTCGAACCTGAAAAAGGCATAAATGCCATACAGATTGCCGGTGAGGCCCTGGCTAGCGTGCAGTTGGGCCGTATCGACCATGAGACTACCGCTAATATCGGGTTAGTACGCGGGGGGACGGCTCGCAATATTATACCGGACTATATAGAGCTGGAAGGTGAGGTACGCAGCCACGACCGGCGAAAACTGGCCGATCACACCGAACACATAAGAGGATGTTTTGAAAGAGCGGTCTTGGCCTATAAAGAGAAACATAGACCCCCCTTTGAAAAAGGGGGGCGCGGGGGGATTTTAAAGGGGGGAGATTTTCAGGGGAAAAGAACGGCGGATGACAATCTCCCGAGCTGGCATATGGAGGTAGTTACGGAATATCCTTTAATGGCGGTTGACGGCAGCCACCCCGTAGTTGTCCTGGCACAGGAGGCAGGAAAGATTCTGGGGCGCCGGCTCACGCCGGAAAAAAGCGGCGGCGGGAGTGATGCCAACATCTTTAACGCCCATGGCATCGCCACCGTAATACTGGGCACGGGCATGCAGTCTGTCCATACCACAAATGAATATATTCATCTCGAAGACATGGTCCAGACCGTTCAACTGATTATGGAGATAATCTCCACCTACAGCAGATCATAAGAGATACAAGGGCATACCATTCCTTCTGTATAGTTCCCTTAAGTCCCCACCCTTCACCGCCGATAAGTACGAGGTGGACATAAAAGGGGAGAGTTTTCCATGCTGGCAAAAATCCTGAGCAGCGCCGTTCTGGGTGTTGAGGCTTATGTAGTCGAAGTAGAAGTAGATATCGCCTTCGGGCTGCCGGCCTTCTCCACCGTTGGCTTACCCGAGGGCGCAGTAAAGGAAAGCAAGGACCGGGTCAAGTCCGCTATCAAGAACTCAGGCTATGAGTTTCCTACCCATCGCGTCACGGTTAATCTGGCCCCGGCAGATATAAAGAAGGAAGGCACGGGGTATGACCTGCCCATAGCTGTTGGTATTCTGGCTGCCACAGGAACCATAAGCAAAGATAATCTCCACCGTTATATGTTATCCGGCGAACTTTCGCTCGATGGCCGTATAAAAGCGACTAAAGGGGTCCTGTCCATGGCTATGGCCGCGCGTGCCGCCGGGCTGTCCGGCATCGTAGTGCCCAAAGAAAATGCCCTGGAAGGAGCGGTCGTAAAGGGTGTCGAGGTGTTACCGGTAGAATGGCTTTCAGAGGCAGTGGAATTACTCAATGGAAAAAGAAACCCGACCCCGGTAGATGTGGATACGGATGCCCTCTTTTGTACCTCTGGTAAAAGCGATATGGACTTTAATGAGGTTAAGGGGCAGGAACATGTCAAAAGGGCCCTGGAAATTGCCGCGGCCGGAGGTCATAATCTATTAATGATCGGCCCCCCGGGCTCAGGCAAGACCATGCTTGCGCAACGCCTGCCGACCATATTACCGGCCATGAGCTTTGAGGAGGCCCTGGAGACGACCAAGGTCTTTAGTGTCATGGGACTAATGCCCCAGGGAAGCGCCCTCATTGCCACCCGTCCGTTCCGTCAGCCGCATCATACCATCTCTGATGCCGGCCTGATCGGGGGCGGCCAGATTCCCAAACCCGGAGAGGTTAGTCTGGCCCACAATGGTGTGCTTTTTCTGGATGAACTGCCGGAATTCAGAAAGAACGTCCTGGAAGTGTTGCGGCAGCCATTAGAGGATGGGCGGGTTACGATCGCGAGGGCCTCTATGTCCCTTACCTATCCGGCCCGGTTTATGCTGGTAGCGGCCATGAATCCCTGCCCGTGCGGGTATTACGGGAGCGCCAAGCACACGTGCAGTTGTACGCATCTTTATATACAAAAATATCGCTCAAAGATCTCCGGCCCGCTTCTCGACCGCATAGATATCCACGTAGAAGTGCCGGCCCTCAACTACAAAGACCTGGCCTCTATCCATCCCGGCGAGTCATCAGAGGAGATAAGAAAAAGGGTTGATCTGGCCCGCCAGAGGCAAAAGGAGCGGTTTGAAGGTAAATCCATCCACTGCAATGCCCAGATGAATACCCGCCTTATCAAGAAATTTTGTGCTATTGATGCCGAATCACACAAACTTCTGGAGGTAGCGGTTAACAAGCTGGGCCTGAGCGCCCGGGCCTACAGCCGCATATTAAAGATTGCCCGCACTATCGCAGATATCGAAGGGGAGGCGTCCGTCAAATCTGCCCATATCTCCGAGGCCATCCAGTACCGCAGTTTGGATCGCAGAGCGATCTGACCAGTAGAAGAGACCAAGGGACCAATCGGTAAAACGAGGCGAAGAGCTGGCTAGACTTAATTAATATTTGCGGATCGAAAAACAGAAACTTATAAACCAATGAGTCCCCAATATACCAATATATTAGTATCGTTCAAAAGGTGAGGCAAAAAGGTTTTGATTAAAACACGA
>JASEGX010000107.1:0-6000 GCA_030017815.1 Thermodesulfobacteriota bacterium
CCAAAAATACCGTTTTCCGTCATTCCGGCGAAAGCCGGAATCCAGTCTTTTCAAGCAGTTGCAAACCATCTGGACTCCGGTTTTCACCGGAGTGACGACTTTCTACGAATGCATCAATAGTCATTTGTCACTGGTAAAAGTGATCAATCTTCTCAAGTTAACCAATGACTAATGACTAATGACCGGTGACACTGCTTACAAGTCACATATAATCTATGCACAAAAATGTCAAAAACCAGAAAAATAGCAAGATACACCTGATCTTCGGCCCGGGCGGCCTCCTGGCCGGATGCCTGCCTGGATTTGAGCATCGTCCCGGCCAGGAAAAGATGGCCGGGGCTGTACTCGACGTACTCATCCATGAGGGGAAACTCCTGGTTGAGGCAGGAACCGGTATCGGCAAAACCCTGGCCTATCTCGTTCCGGCGGCTTTAAGCGGGCGCAGAGTAGTCATCGCCACCGGCACAAAAAATTTACAGGACCAGATATTATCCAAGGAAGTCCCCTTCCTTCAGAAATATCTCTTTCCGGAGCTGGCCGTCGTATGTCTCAAGGGTAAAAAGAACTATCTCTGCCTGCACAAATGGAAACACCTCCAGATGCAAAGCGACATCCCCTTTTCGGAGCAGCTCGACCTCTGGCCGCGATTAAATGCCTGGATAGCAGAGACAAAAACAGGCGACCGGGCTGAACTGCCCTGGCTCCCGGATAAGCACCCTCTATGGAACGACATCAGTTCCTCGGCTGAGCAGTGCCTGGGATCGGCCTGTACCGAAGCAGAGGCTTGTTATATAAATATCCTGCGTAAAGAGGCCGCCAGGGCGGATATCATTGTGGTCAACCACCACCTGTTTTTTTCCGACATGGTAGTGCGGGACTCCGGTTATGGCGAGGTCATCCCGCGCCATGAGGCGGTCGTCTTTGATGAGGCCCATCATATCGAAGACGTGGCCACCACATATCTGGGCTACTCCGTGAGCGCCCATCGCCTTTCCGACCTCATACGGGATGCCGAAAAGGAGATGAACACCGGCCTGCTGGCCTCAAAGACAAAACTGGCCTGTCTCAAAAAGCTCGCCCAACTGCGCGAGCGCGTTGAGACCTTCTTTAATCTATTGCCGGTCACCGAGGGAAGGGTCAACATCCGTCGCCCCCTTGACCGGGAACCAGTTCTGGGCCCTCTACAGGAGGCCATAACCCGGCAATTGGCCGAGCAGGGCCGGGCTATGGAAGACCTGTCCGCAAAGGATGAGGGGGTTGCCCCTCTAAGCCGGCGTTTCTTTGATATAGCCCGGGATATGGCCGCTATCGCCACCATGGAAGATCCCAATATGATCTACTGGCTGGAAAAAAAAGAGCGTTCCGTCGTGTTGGCGGCATCACCCCTTGACGTTACGTCTGCCTTTCAGGCTAAACTCTATAGCCATCTGCCGGCTTTTGTCTTTACCTCGGCCACACTTACCGTAAAGGGGAATTTTGACTTTTACAAGTCGCGCGTGGGACTCGATGAAGAAACCATAGAGTTGAACATCCCCTCACCTTTTGATTATGCCAGGCAAACCCTTCTTTACATCCCCAAAAATATTCCGGAACCGCAGTCACCAGTCTTCTGCGCCGCCATCTCCCGGGAAATAGAAACCATCCTGGACGCCTCTTCCGGCCGGGCCTTAGTCCTTTTTACCAGCTATCGCAATATGCAGGAAGTTTACCACATCATTAAAGACAGGCTTCCCTTTCCGCTATTAATGCAGGGAGAAAAACCACGCCCTGTTCTCCTGGAACTATTTCAGAGAGACGTTCATTCCGTGCTTCTGGCCACAAACAGTTTCTGGGAAGGGATAGACGTCCCGGGAGAATCCCTAAGTTGCGTTATTATAGACAAGCTCCCTTTCGGCGTTCCCTCTGATCCGGTCATGAAAGGACGAATCGATTGGTTGAACAGGCAGGGGAAAAATCCCTTTGGGGACTATCAACTGCCCCTCGCCGTCCTCAGTTTAAGGCAGGGCATTGGGAGGCTGATACGTTCGAGGAATGATCGCGGCCTTCTGGCCATATTAGACGTGCGCACCCTGAAACGGGGTTATGGCGCTACCTTCCTGCGAAGTCTTCCCCAGGCCCGTCTCACCCATAATTTGGAAGAGGTCAGGCGCTTTTTTCTATCCGCGCCTTCCCCATAAGATAAGGCCTTAAAACCGGCGGGATAACCACACCGCCATCCGTCTGCTGGTAGTTCTCTAATATAGCTACAACTGTGCGGCCAATGGCCACGCCTGATCCGTTCAGGGTATGCACCAGCTCCGTCTTTGTCTTGCCCGACCGCCGGAAACGGATGTTGGCGCGGCGGGCCTGAAAGTCTTCAAAGTTGCTGCATGAAGATATTTCCCGGAAGGTTCCCTGACCGGGCAGCCAGACCTCAATATCATACGTCTTAGCCGCGGAAAAACCGAGATCGCCGGTACAAAGCTCTACCACTTGATAAGGGAGCCCCAACTGCTGCAAGACTTCTTCCGCATCCAGGAGCAGGTTTTCCAGCTCTAAATATGATGTCTCCGGGGTAGTAAACTTGACCAGTTCAACCTTGTTAAACTGGTGCTGGCGGATAAGGCCGCGTGTATCTTTACCGTAAGAACCCGCCTCGGCCCGGAAACAGGCAGAGTAGGCCACATATCGCTTAGGTAACTCCTTCTCCTCCAGTACTTCGTCCCGGTGGATATTGGTAACCGGCACTTCCGCCGTAGGAATGAGATAATAATCCCGGCCTTCCAGCTTGAAAAGGTCTTCCTTAAATTTGGGCAACTGGCCGGTAGCCGTCATAGACGTATCGTTCACGATAAAAGGCGGCCAGACCTCTGTGTAGTGATGCCGGCTGGCATGAAGATCAAGCATGAAGTTGATCAGGGCCCGCTCCAGCTGGGCCCCAAGACCCTTGTATAAGGTAAACCGGGCCCCGGAAATCTTGGCCCCTCGTTCAAAATCAAGGATGCCTAACTCCTCGCCTATGTCCCAATGCGATCTGGGTTCAAAATCGAACTGACGGATATCACCCCAACGTTTGGCAACCGGATTATCACTGCTGTCCTTTCCGATAGGCACTCCCGGATGAGGGATGTTCGGAACAGACAATATAATCGCGGAAAGCGCACTTTCTTTTTCTTCAAGGACTGTCTCCATCTCTTTAATCCTGTCTTTAACGACCCGCGTCTCCTCCATCAGGTGTTCCGCTTTTTGCCCCTCTTTCTTAAGACGCCCCACCTCTTTGGAAACGAAATTGCGCCGGTTGCGCAAGTCCTCCACATCCTGGATGATCTTGCGCCGTTCACCATCCACGGCTATAAATTCATCCAAAGAAAGGTCAGAGCCTCTTTGCAGGAGCTTCTCCTTAAGCAGATCAATATTATTGCGCACAAACTTTAAGTCCAGCATACCATGCATCCTTCCTGTATTGGAAAATACGACTGTCCACCAGAGAGGTAACAAAACCCTACCGGGATGTCAAAATATTTTTCTACTTTACAACCAAGTATCCGGCAGTGTAAAGGCTGTATTCAATTTGGAGGGCATCAAGAGATGGATACACCAGTTATTCCCCTTGCCTCATACATCGATCACACGCTGCTTAAACCAACCGCTACCCGGGCAGAGATAATCCGGCTCTGTGAAGAGGCCGTAGAATGCCAGTTTGCCTCGGTCTGTATCCCGCCCTGCTATGTATCCCTGGCCGCGGACATACTAAATGGCACGTCCATTGCCCCAGGCACGGTCGTTGGTTTTCCACTGGGGTACAACACAACCGCTACCAAAGTAAAAGAGGCGCAAGCGGCCCGGAAAGATGGCGCGCGGGAGATTGATATGGTCATCAATCGCGGCTGGATAAAGGACGGCCTCTATCCGCTGGTGGTGCAGGAAGTCCGGGAGGTAATACAGGTCGTGCCTGATATGATCGTTAAGATCATCATGGAATTATGCGATTTGACCGGATCAGAAAAAAGAGAAGCTGCCGTCGCCCTGCTGGAAACCGGCGCCCATTTCCTTAAAACCTCTACTGGATTAGGCAAGGGCGGAGCAACCCTTGAGGATGTGCGTTTATTGGCAGGGATTAGCCGCGGCCGCGTGAAAATCAAGGCGGCGGGCGGTATCCGCCACGCCGCTGAAGCCCTGGCCTTTATAAAAGCCGGGGCATCTCGTATCGGCACGAGTGCGGGTGTGCAAATTATGCAGGAGCGTTTATTCAGCCACTAAGACACCAAGACACCAAAAAATAGGGAATTATTCTTTCAAAACATAAGTGCAGACCTTTGTGCCCTTGTGTCTTTGTGGCTACCTTTTCGGTAAGATGCGCACTTCTACCTTACCCTTTAGAAGTTTCTGGAACTTTTGGGCGTCACTCTCCGTGCCGACAATAGCTCCATAGTGCATGGGAATGGCTATGGCCGGCTTGATAGCCAGGGCCGCCTCTGCCGCCTCTTCGGCAGTCATGACATAGGTGCCAGAGACCGGCAGAAGGGCAATATCAGCCTTTATCGCCTTCATATCCGGGGTAAAATCCGTATCGCCTGCATGGTAAATACGCACGCCATCTACAGTAACAATAAATCCCAACCCACCCGCTGCCTGGGGATGAAATTTCTTATTCAAGTTGTAAGCGCTAACTACCTCCACCTGGAAGCCATCTGCTGTAATTTTGTCCCCTGGTTTTACCACATTGATATTGCCCTTTAATTTGGCCGCCGAGGTCTTATCGGTGATAATAACCGTCCCTGCCTTTTGAATCCTGGCCACATCTTCCGGCGAACAATGGTCAAAATGCTCATGGGAAATAAATACAATGTCCGCAGGTCTGCTATTTGCCGGCAACTGAAAAGGGTCAAAATAAATCACCTTGCCGCCGCTAATGAGTAAAAAGGCGGCATGCCCCAGCCAAATCAAATTTTTTAAAACTTCTGCTACCATTTGTGTCAACCTCCCATGAAATTTCCCCGGGATAAAAAAGATACTATAATCCTAAAGATATCATCCTCGCGATGTCAAGGGGAAAGGATGAAAATACCTCTCCGGGACAGGCGGCCCGCCTTCGAAAAAATTCATGTTTTTGTCATTTTCACCGATAAGAATATTGAAGGCTTGTTCATACTACACAAAACCGTCCGGATGAACCCAAGACCATGTCTAACCTCTTCCCGAAGCTCAGTCGAAAGATATCCGGTCTCAGAGAAATGATACGCCGGCGCCGGGCCTTACGATACCAATTGAAAGAATTAAAACGTATCCGGGAAAGGTTGATGTACAAACGAAAGGCCATCACCAGCCTTTAGCTTTAAGCATTCTCTTACGTTCGAGTTGTTCGAGTCGTTCGAACGTTTCGAACATCGAACGTTCTGACGTCTTCTAACTTCCGTATTCTGTTTCCTGACTATCGGCTCTCTATATCCCGCCTCTTTGTCTGGCCAAAAAACCACTCAAGATAAAAAGAAAGCTCTTATCCAGCGTTTCTTCCTGATAGGCGCTAATAACTTCGGGCAAGAGTTTAAGGTCAATAACGGCTGCACCCTTGACAGTAATGGGAGCTTCTATGGACATGCGCGGGAGGCACAGCACAGGAAACATATCAATGTCCTTCCGGAATTCCCTCTGTATAAGCTCCTGAAATAAATGTGCCTTGTGCCAGACTTCACCAATTAAACCATCGGCCTCTTTACCATCTATTTGCAGGCGGTTACCATTATTATACAGCCGTCCTGAAATACCACGGGTATAAATCAGGATACAACCCTGCGGCGTTAAGACCAGATGATCGATATCGAAATCCTTAAAAACTAAATTATGGAAGGCGAAACATTTCGGCGGAAGATTAGCCAGGGCCGCTGCTACCTCGGCCCGGACTTTTTCATCTGCGGGAATCGGTCTAAACCATACAGATTGGACATGCGCCCATCTCCTGAGGATCAAGCTAACCAGTAAAAAGAAGGTGGTAATACTCCCTATGATTATACCCATTGCCGG
>JASEGX010000107.1:6010-8135 GCA_030017815.1 Thermodesulfobacteriota bacterium
AACAGTCCCAACCCAAAGAGAGACAATAATTCCCTTACGGCGAACAAAACCACAATCGCAAAGAAAATTATCCATAGCCCCCCAAGATGAGGATGATAACTAGAAACCCTGTCCTTCATATAAGGAGATAACACACCCTTCTAGAAGAATAAACAACCAGCGGGAAAAAAGAATTGCAGGTCACGAAAGTAAAGAAAGGAAAGCCGGTAAATTCGCCCGTAGAAAAAAGGGTTTGTTACAACACAAGTTCATAGTCTTGCTTTATGCCTTTAAGGAATTTTTCGTAAAGAATGTCCTCTTTCATTAAGAAAAACCACTTGACCTTGAGTATGGTTTCCAGGCTCTCATGCCCTATAAAATGCCTGGAAAAGGTCTCCCCTAACTTCGTGAGACTATCCAGGGTCTTTTGGGTATCAATATTGATACAACTGATACCGGAAGCGACCTGCTGATACTCACTGAACCTTTCATCCAATATACGCTTAAACTCCCTTTCGCAAGTTACAGGCCCCGGCCTACCATAGGCAGGTCTTGCCGTGCCTGGTTCGGACATTATTTTTTTTACATACAAATCACGGAGCTTAGCCGCTGCTTCTCCATTAAAAGTCCACCCGAGACATAGGCAATCAATAAATAATGATAAAACTAAAAATTCGCAAAAATGTTTATCTGATAATTCTGCTTCGGGAATCGCCGCTGCAAGCTCTTCATACATTTTAGCAAATTGACCGCGTTCCAAAGCGGTCTCAGTAAATAATTTTATAAATTCCTCAGGGGTTATCTTTTCCCTACGCACCGGCAAGGCCTCCTCCCCTGGAGTGAATCAGTCATCAGACAAAACCATAGAGTTCGAAGCTAACCTTAAGTCTTTTATTATGGTTATATTAGATTGAATGATGCTGGTCAAGATATTTTTAGATTCCCGCCCGCATTCCGATAAGAAATTAAAGTACACTCACAGGAGAATAACAGCCACCATGTTCGACATGGCCAATATCTTAAAATCTATAGATCAGCTTCCGCCCCTTCCTGAGGTCAGCCAAAAGATTCTCCAATTGGTCAATGACCCGGAGTCCTCAGCCTCTGATATCGTAACAGTAGTCCGTCACGACCAATCCATAACTGCCAACGTCCTCAGGCTTTGCAATTCAGCTTATTTTGGATTGAAACGCAGGATTGATTCATTGGTCGAAGCCGTTGTCCTCATAGGACAAAACCAACTCGTAGAATTAGTTATGATCAGTAGTTGTATCCACCTTTTCCGTAACGAACATAAAGGATACAATATGAAAAAAGGCGAACTGTGGCGACATTCTATCGCTTGCGCCCTTCTATCGCAAATCATTCTCAAAAGAATGGGGATTGTTCCTGACCACGGCCTTTACACCGCCGCTCTTCTCCATGATATAGGAAAAGTAATCCTGGACAACCACATGAAAGATAAATATCAACAGGTAATCGGCCGGATTCAAGAGGCCAACGCGCCATTCCACGTTGCAGAGCAGGAAACACTGGGGATAGATCATGCCGAAGTAGGTGCGCAGATTATGGAGGCATGGAATCTACCCGATAACATAGTCCGAGGGATCCGTATGCATCACCAGCCTGAAGCTAGGCCCGGGTCTAAGGATTTCGGCTCCATCATACACCTCTGCGACCTGCTCAGCCTGCATAAAGGCATAGGCAGAAACTTCTATGAAAAAGATGCGGTTACCTTGAAAAACTTCCTGGAAACGGCACAACTCTCAGAAGACTTTGTGGACTCGTGCACTCAGGAATTAGGGGAAGAGATGGAAAAAACGGCGGCGCTTATCGGTCTTGCTTAATGCCCAAGCGGGCTTTCAGCTTTCAGCTTTGGGCTTTGACATTTGACATTCATTTGAACTTTGAACTTTGAACTTCACTAACCAGAGTTTTTGCGTTATGAGATCGAAATTTTCTGCGAGCCTACGTAGCAGTGCTTGCTCGAACCTTAATTCTTGTTCCTGGTAAAATGGTATCCCTCTGCATATTGTTCCATACGCGAATGTTGGCCGGGGTAACGTTATATTTCTGGGCGATATTCCAGAGGTTATCCCCTCTACGCACCCTATGATATCTTACCTTTGTCTTACCGGCATAAGCC
>JASEGX010000108.1 GCA_030017815.1 Thermodesulfobacteriota bacterium
CAAAGACTTTGTGAGTCATTATCTACCATCAATCTATAACCCATCAAAACTATACAAGGACCTAAGGTGTAGGCTCGTCCACAATTATTCCGAAGGTGGATCATACTGGTTTAAGGATAACAAGCCGGAGTTACACGGGAAAACTATGAATGGCAGAACCATCATTAATTTGGAGAACTTTATCGACGATTTGGGGAAAGCATTTAATAAACTTTTAAAGGAAATCCAGTCTGATCCATCAAGAAAGCAAAAAGCTGTTGATCGATACAATTCTATTGGACTCCTTTGTGTAGGGGGATTGGCACCCAGAAAGATGTAACTGTTTTGAGGAGGGAGGACATAATGGATTTAGTAAAAGCGTTATGGCGTGGGGAAGTATCGCTTGCGAAAACATATTGGATCTTTGGTATTTGTATTAATGTGCTGCTCTTCATTTCATTATCCTACATTTCTAGAAACGAACAACTATTTTCTACCCCTCCGGGGAAATTGGTTTCCTGGATGCTGTTTGGATTCTCTTTGGTCTATACCCCATTCATTCTTATATGTATTTGGAGGAGTGCGAATAAATATACAGGCACAAAGGCATGGTCAATATTAGCAAAGATCATGGTCATTGTGGGCTGGATGGGCTATATAAAAGAGATGTTGGAAAGTGCTTTAATAATAACGGGGAAAAAATAGGGATGGAGTTCTCAAGAAGTAATATGGAACTAACAATGCCTAACAAAACACTCCAGCGGATGGCTAATAGCTGCCGCTGATTTCAGACGTTGAATCTGTAGGAAAAGTCTCTTTTCGTAATTTTGCTATTAATAAAATCAAATAGTTACGAGTCGGAGGATAGTGAAAATCGGGGTTTTTCTACAGACTCGTTATGCCTCAACCATGGAGCTTAATATGAATAACTTTGAAAAAGAGAAAATTGCTGTTAAAGCATACCGCCTAGCAGAAATGTCAGACCATGATTGGAAGAAAGTAATGTTGAAGTACGGACACTCATTGAAAGAATGGTGGGTTATTCCGACAAATTTATGGTACTTTTTATCATTAGCAGGAATAGTAGTCATTATTTTTAATTGGTTTTCTCCTTGGCTGCGGATCATAGCGTTATTACCAGCTCTTTACGCAGCGATGCAAATTGGTAGTCGCGCTGGCAATGTGGATGGCTTCCAAATAGGTTATGAATGGGGCAAAGAAGATGGCGTTTGTAAAGGTATGGGTATTGATGAGACAGAAAAAGATGAGTTTCTGAGGTTAGCAAGGGATCTTATAGTCGAATTTAAAGTTGAATCGGGGGATCCAATGCTTGGGTTAGGAAAGAGAGCGAAAGATGATTGATAGCAGGCGGGTCGAACCGGACTCGCTTATACTCCGCTACTCAGCTTTCGGACGTTGTGGGGAAAAAATAGGGACGCTGGTAAAAAAGTAAGTTGATAACGGAAAGCGTAAATCTGAAACAAAACCCATTCTTCACACCTAAGCGTGTCGGGAGCGGCCTCTAAAGTTATTACGGTAAACAATTTTTAAATTGACATTCTCCCATCGCAGATATACATTGTATATCATATATGTAAGGGGACATAACTATGCAAGATAATATGGAGTTACAAATTGGGAAATGGGGTAATTCGCTTGGCATTCGACTTCCAAAACATGTATTAGAGTCACTCCATCTGGGTGTAAAAGATCGGGTAAGTTGCTCATTAGAGGATGGAAAATTGATTTTAAAGCCCCTGTCTCACCAAAAGAAATACACATTAGAAGAGTTGCTCGCCCAGGTACAAGAACCCGGCGAGGAAGTTTCATGGGGCAAGCCGGAAGGAGAGGAAGTTTGGTAGGCTATATCCCAAAACGCGGAGATTTTATTCACCTTAATTTTGACCCACAAGCCGGGCATGAACAGAAGGGAAGCAGGCTGGCGTTAGTCGTAAGTCATAGCGCTTTTAATAAAAAGATGGGGTTCATTTTTGTTTGTCCCATCAGCAACACAGAACGTAAAAATCCATTTTATGTAGCCATACCCGAAGGTAAAAAAATTATAGGGGTGATCATGGCAGATCAGTTGCGTTCGCTTGATTACGGAGCTAGAAACGCGGCCTACATTAGCAAATGCCCGGAAGAACTACTCCGGGAAGTCTTAATGCGTATCGACCCTATAATGTTCTGACTTCCATCACGTAATCGTCAGAGGGATAGGGCGCGGCGTATATCTTCCGGGCAGGACTGGAGTATATAAGCTGTAGTCCTGTCCACGGTCTGGCTTGTATCTACCTGAAGAAGGCGGCTTGGCGGTATCTCCTCCGGTCGATCAAAGGTCTCCACCTGTTTCAGATATATCTCCCAGCGGCCGTCTGAGACAGCCTTTTTGTTTTTTCTGCGTCTTTCCAGCCGGGCCTTGGTTTCCTTTTCCGGGCAGTGACAATAGACAAAACAATAGGGGACATCCAGTCCTTCGGCCATCTTTATCAGGGCCATTCTTTCGGCCCGGTCTTTGTATGAGGCGTCGAGGATGACGGATTCTCCCATCTCCAACCGGGCCGCCGCTTCTTCGCGTAATCTGGTATAGGTCGAGCGGGAAAAGTCTGCGCTATAAATACCCTGCCCGAAGGGCTCCGGCCTTCTTTCTGTGGGCGCGAGACCGGCCATTTTTTTCCTGATCTCGTCAGAATTAAGGGGCACGATGGCTAGTTTTTCACCAATAACCCTGGCCTGGGTGCTCTTCCCGCCGGCAATAAGGCCAAAGAATACCAGGAGAACCGGCTTCCTTTTTCCGCCGGCATAGTGGTAGGCAAGGCTAAGGTATTTTCGGGCCGTAGATAGAGAGCGGCCCCGGTCTTCTTCGCTTATCTCCTTGCTGTCTGCCGAGAAGGAGTGGATTTTGCCGCGCACATAGGCCCGGTAACATTTATAGAAATCCAGTATGTCTATAAGCGAGCGGTCTCCGGAGAGTTCCACAAAGCGATCGATAAGATATCCGGAGAGGGCGCCCAGGCGGTGAAAATCCAGGTCCATGGCCAGGAAGGCTATATCACAGGCCACGTCTCCATAGCGGAAACGCTCGTTGAACTCTATGCAGTCGTAAATATAGACATCATCAGCTATACAGATGTTGGCCGAATAGAGGTCGCCGTGCCCGTCCCGGATTTTTCCTGATTTTATACGTTCCTTAAAGAGATTAGCCCTTTTTTCAAAGAAGGAGAGACTGTATGCCTTAATGGTTTCAAAGCGCTCCCTGGTGAGGGCGCGGCCGATATAGCCTTCGGTCTGGGCAAAGTTTTCCTCGATATTGAAACGTACCTGCGGGATTTCGCCATAGAAGTCTATCTCCGGGCCGGTGGCGGCCTGTGTGTAGAAGGGGACGAGTTTTTGCACGATGCGGTCGATGACCCCTTGACCTACTTTGTCATCCTTTATCAGGACGTCCATCATCCGGTCCTGGGGCATCTGCCGCATCTTTACCGCGTATTCAATGACTTCTCCCGGACCGTTTATAAAAAAGCCTTTTCCGTCTGTAGTCACCGGTTCCACCCCGAGATAGATCTCCGGTGAGAGCCTTTTATTGAGGACTACCTCCCGCTCACAAAAGTGTTTGCGTTTTTCGAGGGTGGTAAAATCGAGAAAACCGAAGTTAACAGGTTTTTTTATCTTATAAACAAAGTCACCGGTAATAAAGACGTAGGAGATATGGGTCTGGACAAGTTTTATCTCGGCTACCGGGTGGGGATATGCCCCTGGCCTTAACAGACCTTTTACAAAGTCGGGCAACATGCGGAACCTCTGATGGCAGATAAGATGACTCTTGTTATCAGCTTATAGATGATGTGTCAAGGTATGGTGTTTATTTTTGATAATGCTGGACATCTGATTAGGACTTTTGATATGATTTTTGCGCAGGCATAAAATCCTTTGTAGGTGTTGAGATGAGCAGGCTCTTAGCATATCTCTCTTTATTGGTTATAGTGTTCTTATCCTTTTTTGCCTCATCCGGTGCAGAAGAAGGGACAAGGATAACCCTGCTCTTAACCGGTCAGACCCGGGGGGCGCTGGAGCCCTGCGGCTGAGGTGAAAACCGGGCTGGCGGTCTGGCCAGAAGGACTACAATAATCAAGGACGTTCTTAAGGAGAATCCCCAGGCCCTGTTGATCGAAGGGAGCGGCGCTTTTCATGGCACAGGCCCGACGGATCTGGTAAGGACTGAGGTTTATCTAAAGACCCTGGAGAAGATGGGCTATCACGCCATTGCCCTGGGCGGCGACGCCTTCAACTTCGGGACCGACTTTATCCGGAATCAGATTAAGACCCTAAAGACTCCTTTTCTTTCGGTCAGTGTCCATCAAGGTGAGGCTAAAGAGCTTTTAGGAAGGCCATATCTCATTAAGGAACTGGGCCCGGTCAAGGTGGGAATCCTGGCCTTGACCGCGCCGCCTCCCAGCCGCAATCAAATTCAAGCCGAAGGGGTTGAAATATCCGATCCTTTGGCCGGTATCAAAAAATATCTGCCCGCCATCAAAAGGGAAGCTAACCTGATTGTGGTCTTAAGCGATCTTCCAGAAGAAGAAAACAGATCACTCATCTCTGAATTTGACGACGTCCAGGTTATCCTGGCGGCCAGAGGCAATATCCCTGTAGAAAATGTCAACCATGCCGTCATCGTCTCTCCCGACCAGAAGTACCTGGCCAGACTGGATTTATGGGTGGACCATAATGGACGGCTTCTGAGGCATGACTTTAAGTGGGGTTACCTCTCGATGGATATCGCCCCTGATCCGGCTATAGAGCAATTTATTTCACAGGCTTATGGCGCAGCGGGTAAGGATCGGGCAGGGCAGGCAGAGGCAAGACGAAGGTTTTCTGACCAGGCATTAGAGCAGGACAGGGATAATGGTTACGTGGGGGCGGAGAGCTGCCGAAGTTGCCATGAAACTGAATACCGGGCCTGGAAAGGCACCAGGCATTCCCGGGCCTTCGATACCTTGAGAGATGTCCAGCGACATTTTTATCCTGATTGTATTTCGTGTCATACCACTGGCTTTGGTTACCCTACCGGCTTTCAGATGGGTCAGGCTGTGGGCCGCCTGGCCGGTGTGGAGTGCGAGGTATGCCACGGCCCAGGCCGGAAACATACCTTCCACCCTGAAACGTCTCAGTTGAGACGTACCATCCCTGCTTCCATCTGCCTCGCATGTCATGACAAGGAGAGAACTCCTGGCCTTGAGGAGCAAAAGGAGCTGTTTTTTGGCCGGATAAGCCATAAGGCATTAACTCAGTAAGAGCAGATTTTGTAATCCCCCCTTGTTTGATACCGCAGTTATTGGACTTGGCCGGCCGGCGAAGAGGAAAAGTACCGTCTGAATGATATGGCCAGGATGGCTGTAAAGGCCAGGACGAACAGACCGTTGGCCATAAAGGAAAAGCTGTATCCCCATTTGGTATTCAGAAGGCCGGCCGCCACTGCCCCGGAAAACATGGCGGCCGTCCGCACCACATAGAGCAGGCCTGAATTTCCCCCCAGGCGCGCCCCCGGGAAGTAGAGCGCGGTCAGGACCCCGATGCCTAAGATGGCTATAGCGTCACCCGTGGTGTGGAATATCCTGGTTATAAGAAGACTCCCGAATGACCACGCATTCGCGGTCAGGAACTGGAAGACACCGGACACTACGAGACCGGTAAAGAGAAAAAGGACGACCCTTTGCTTACGATCCATAAAGTAGCCGATGAAAGGGGCCAGAAAGGCCATCCACAGGCCGATACCGGCAAACATATAGCCGATGTTTCTGGGCGCAAAGCCCAGTTTCCCTTTCATTAAGAGCGTAAAGGAAGTTTGCTCTACGCCAAAATGGGTGGCCAGGACAAATATGCCCAGTATCAGAAGGAGGCTGCCCGGTTTTTTTAGGTCAGTCCCGTATTCCTGAAAGCTAAACCTGATCGGGGTAGAGTCCCTGAGAAATAAGGCAAGCGCAATAAGCGCCAGGGAACATGCCCAGGCCGCAGCAATTAAAGACTTCGGTGGATAGTAAGAAGTAATCAATCCTCCCATGAGTGGTCCGAAGGCATATCCCAGGTAGCCGCCTACGTGGTAAAAGGCTACCTGCCGGCTTAAACTACTGCGCGTGACGACCTTGAGGTAAAGAGATGAAAGTACAATAAAGAGGGCGGAGGCGCCGGCGCCGCCGATAGAGACAGAGAGCAGGAGCCAATAAAAGTTCCGGGAGAGGAGGAGGAAGAAGAAGTACAGGCTCAGGCAGCACGCACCGGCGATGACGGTCTTTTTGGGAGAAAAGTAATCGGAAAAGACTCCCATGGGGAGCATAAGCAGCATGGAGGCTATGGAGAATGTGCCGATTATTATGCCGATACGGCCATCGGTAAGGCCGTATTCTTTTAGGAGAAGGGGCAGAAACGCGAAAACCATCCAGTGACAAAAATAAAATAGGGTGTTAACCGCGAAGAACACACGGGTGGTTTTTTTATCAAGAGCGATTTTCTTCTGTCTCCTTAAGATTTTTTTCTATGGTTACGGTTACCGCGGCCCCTGCACCCATTTTCAGCCTCCTGGCCGCGTTGCCGGAAACCTCGGCAATCTCCAACTGGCCGCCGCTGCCGAACAAGGCTATTATACCATGCTCTGCGGCCCCGGCATACGTCTTCTGGAGGAATTTTAAAGAAATGCCGCCGACTTTAATGACAAAGGGTTTTCCCTGGATGTGCTTTTTAAATTCTTCTTCTGAGATGCCGGTAATAAGATTTCCAAAGCGGTCTATCCAGACCACTTCCCCATAGAGCGTCCTCCCATCGAACTTAGGTTTTGTGGCGCTAAAGATGACCGGGTCTGTAATGCGTTCACCCAACTCCTCAGGCGGCGTGCCGCAGGCCAGGTGTCCGGCCACCGGCGCAAAGATATCGCGACCGTGAAAAGTGGCGGAGATTTTGTCTAAAAAGTATTTTTTCTGATTTAATACATATACATCAAAAGGTTTTCCTGATTGGTAGAGCAGGCTGAAGAGTCCGTTATCCGGGCCGATAAAGAAGTGGCCATCGCAGGCGACCAGGATAGGCCGGCGAGAAGCGCCCACCCCTGGATCGACTACGGCCACGTGTATGCTCCCTTTCGGGAAGTAATTATAGGAAGCAGAGATCTGCCACGCTGCCGCCCTTATATCCTGCGGGGGAATTCCATGCGTTAGGTCGATGAGCTGGACATCCGGGCAGATGGAGAGAATAACTCCCTTCATGACACCGGCGTAGCTGTCCCGGGCGCCGAAGTCGGTAAGGAGCGTAATGACTCTGGTTGCACGCATGGATTTCAGGCTGTTTATCAACGGGGTATGAAGAAAGGGGTTTTGATTACTTGTTTGATGAGCGGGACACGGAAAGTCTCCGTCTTTTTACTTTCAGGGGTAAAGGCATCAAGAAATAGACTGCCCTGCTTGAAGTAAAGTCGTTCCGGATCGGCTGTATAGCGGCGCAGCACCTTTTCACCTTCTTTCTGGCAGTCTATGAGAATACGATTCCTATCCTGGAGCGCCTCCTGTAGTTTATCCAGGATGTCCTTATGACAGCCGAACCCGTCCCTTACAACCAGTTTATCCACCATGTTTGTCAATTCTTTTCGGGTCTTCGAGGGGAGTGCGTCTATGATATGGCATAACGCAGCGTAGGAGGCGTAAGCAAGGGCAAAATCGTTTCGTGCTGTTAGAACCTGCTGCCGGACCGAGAGCATAAGGGCTACAATATCCCCCAGGGCAAGATCGGGTATGGTAAATGCGGGTTCTTTTTTTATCAAAAATGCTTTTTCGTGGTTAGAATATTTAATTGACAAACCCAGTTCGCTTAACGACTGGAGATCATAATAGAACTGAGACTTGCCGATACTAAGGGAGGCTAAACATTGCTGACGGGTTTGGTGCGGCTGGGTCTTAATTTTAAGAACCGTTTCAACCAGTCTAACTAAGCGGTTGGATTGCATATAGCGGCCTTTCACATAAAGACACTATATTAAATTTTTTCTTTCAAAGTCAAGAAGTACTTTTTCTTAAGTGATTAGTATCGTTCAAAAGGTGAGGCAAAAAGGTTTTGATTAAAACACGATCTCT
>JASEGX010000109.1 GCA_030017815.1 Thermodesulfobacteriota bacterium
TTTTCACCCCCACCCTAGCCCTCCCCCGTCAAAGGGGGAGGGAATATAGGGGTTTTCGGATGGAGACTATTTAACCTGTTGTTATTAAAGAAATTTTCTGCGTTCTCTGTGGCTACTGTTTAAATGTCTTGGAATCGACGTTTCCTTCCCGCATCAGACGATGGAGATACTGCCTTTTCAGCCCTAATTCCTTTGCCGCGCGGGAGACATTGCCGCCATATCTGGCCAGCATTCTGGTAATATATTGGGTATGAAATTCTTCGATAAGCTTATTCTTGGCCTCTTTAAATGGCATAGAGAAGACATCTTCCATAGGTAATACAGGGACGCCGGGTGACAGAGGTCCCTGGCCCGGCATCGAAATATCTGTCATCTCCAAGGTGTCACCGCCGGTTATAACAACGCCCCGTTCCATGACGTTCTCCAGTTCCCGAATATTGCCCGGCCACTCCCGCCG
Organism: Thermodesulfobacteriota bacterium; assembly: GCA_030017815.1. Taxonomy (GTDB): domain Bacteria; phylum Desulfobacterota; class QYQD01; order QYQD01; family QYQD01; genus QYQD01. Next base: position 458 of record JASEGX010000109.1, read on the forward strand.
CACCAGGTGGTCCATGGCTTCCTTAGAGATGTTGTTTACATTTTTGCCGTTTAACATATTGTATCTTTTTAAAAAATGGTGGGCCAGGAGGGGTATATCTTCTGTCCTTTCCCGAAGTGGAGGAAGGTGGATGTTAATGACGTTTAAACGATAGAACAGGTCCTTACGGAATTCACCCTTGCCGATCTCTTCCAGTAAGTTCTGATTGGTAGCCGCGATAAAGCGGATGTCCACCTTGCGAATCCGGTTGTCGCCGATAATCTTGTACTCACCTTCTTGTAGTAACCTCAACAGCTTAACCTGCATGACCAGGCTCAGGTCGCCAATCTCATCAAGAAAGAGTGTCCCGTGGTTGGCCTCTTCCACCAGCCCCTTTTTATCCCTGATCGCTCCGGTGAAAGATCCCCGCAGGTGGCCGAAAAGCTCGCTTTCAATCAGGGATTCCGGGATGGCGCTACAGTTGACCGGCATAAAAATTTTATCTTTTCTCAGGCTATGGACATGAATGGCCCTGGCTACCAGTTCCTTTCCCGTGCCGCTTTCACCAGTAATGAGTATAGTTGCCGTAGTTTTGGCTACCTGATTAATCTGGCTGTATAACCTCTGCATGGCCGGACTATTGCCTATGAGGTTTGGGAATTCTGGCGTTCCCTCCAGTTTTTTTCGAAGACAGATATTCTCTCTCTGGAGATGCTGCCATTTCATAGCCTGCTCGATAATATGCAGAATCCGCTCCTTACGGAAGGGCTTGGTGATATAATCAAAGGCCCCTTTACGGGTGGTCTCAATAGCTGACTCAATGGTGCCATAGGCCGTCATGATAATTACGGCCGTGTGTTCGTCCTTTTGCTTTACTGTTTCCAAGACCTGGATACCATCGAGCCCGTGCATCTTGAGGTCTGTAATAACCAGGTCGTAGTCATTTTTTTTCAATAATTCCGGCACCTGAGAAGGGTCGGCGGCGGTGGTAACCTCATAAGGGGTTTTCTCTGATACGATGCGCCGTAAAAGGGCCAGCATATCCTGTTCATCATCCACGATAAGGATCTTTTCCGGCATTTTTGTATCCTCAGGAATTAGTTGGTTTTCATCCGGAACCCATGCTCCCCCATCGTAGGAGCGCCTTCCAGGCGCGACCAGATGCCGGTCGCAGTCTGCCTGCGGCAGACTCCTACGACGGCGGCTGATAGCTGACGCGATTTAATCACAGTGTAAACTACAAGTCAACAAAAATGTCATCTAAAAGTTTCACCATAGACCCTCTTGCAAAACTCCAAGATTGTCATTCCCGCAACGCTTTTGAGCGGGAATCTGGTTTTATTCAAGTAAAAACCATATCCGTCCCCGAATGCTTGTATCGGGGATAGAATCATTCGGGGATGACAGACAATTTTGCAAGAGGCTCGATATTTCTTGATTTTAAAAGGCATTTATTACACTATTAAATTCCATGGAAACCAGAGAAAGGATTAAACTCCGTAAGGTATTGATAATCGTAGGGATCACGACCGCCATCCTGCTCGGCGGGGCACTTTACCTCGGTTTATCCACGGCCCGGCACATGAAGGAGATTATCAGGGATCAATTTAATGAACAGCAATTGGGCTTGGCCAGGGCCGCAGCCCTCCGGATTGAGACAAACATCCAGAATGCGATTGCCGACCTGGCCCTCCTGAACTCCCTGCCCGCCATCCAATATTGTGATCCTGAGGCCTATGAAACTCTTCTTGTATCTACATTGCCGGTGCTAAATCGGGACAATATTATCGAGATCCGTCGCGTGGACCGGGACGGGCATACCATATTCGTGGCCAATGATCAGGGCATAGGCATGAGGCATTTCGGCCTGATGCACCAGGAGGCAGGTATTTACCTCTCCTGGGCCTCTACATCAAGTAACCGCGGGAAGACCATGTCCACAGGGATACGTCCCAAAGACCCGACCAAGGACAAAAGGCACATGATTATGGACCTGATCATGCCCACTTACGAAGATTCTACGGATAGCCGCCATCCCCGGCCATCCTATCGTTTTGCCGGATACCTGCGGGCTACTCTCGACGTCAGCCGCCTCCTGCAACAGATCATCCCGCCCATCCGGTCCGGGAAGACCGGATACGGCTGGGTCATGGATTCATCCGGAATCTTTCTCTGTCATCCGGAAAGTTCGTTTATAGGCGAAAATGCCTTTGATATCCGCTCAAAACGTAATCCTAGCATCTCTTTTAAACAGATCAACCAGATTCAGCGAGATGCGATGCTTAAAGGAAAGGAGGGCTCAGGGACGTATGTCTCGGGATGGCACCGGGACATGGTCGAGCCCATGGAGAAACTCATCGCCTATGCCCCGGTGCGGCTGCAGGGTCCTTATACGGATTACGTCTGGTCTGTAGCCGTGGTCGCGCCGGTTCATGAGATAGAAGACGCCATCAGCTATGTCTATGAAAGACAGGCCATGTTACAGGGCCTTATGGTCTTCGTAATTTTCCTCGGCAGCGCCGTCGTTCTTCTGCACGAACTTCGCTGGTCAACCATTCTTGAGCACGAAGTGGCCGTAAAGACAGATGATATACGCCGTTATGCCGGCGAACTGGAACGGTCGGAAGCCAAATACCGGTTGCTGGTAGAGGGCGCCGAGGATCTCATTTTTACCCTGGACAGGGACGGGGCCATCCTAACCGCGAATCAGCACATGTCCCGTCTCTTTGGCGTCAGCGGCCATGAGCTGGCCGGTCAAAGCCTTTATCGTTTTTTACCAAAGGAGCAGGCTGAGGAACAATTAAAGCTAATCCGGGAGGTCTACGTGTCTGGAAAAGGGCGGAGGACAGAGACCATTTTCAATATTCAAAATGAAGCGTTCTGGTTTAATATCCAGTATATTCCGCTTAAAGAAGGAGGCGACAACGGGTTCATTCTGGGCATAGCCAGAGATATTACCGACCGGAAAAGCCTGGAAAAACAACTCATTAATACGGAGAAACTGGCCTCGCTCGGCACGCTGGCGGCTGGTGTGGCCCATGAGATCAATAACCCCCTGGGGGTCATGCTGGGTTTTTGCGACCTCCTCCTGGAAAAAATAAAGCCTGGCACCATGGAGTATAATGACCTGAAGATCATCGAACGGCATGGGCTCCATTGTAAAAGTATTGTCGAAGGGCTGCTGAGCTTTGCCCGGGTGAGCGAGGAGGCCGAGGAATATTGTGAACTCAACGCCAACGTCGAGGCCACTCTTTCCGTGACCAAACACGCCCTGAACATGAATGATATCGAGTTGGAGACTCTTCTGGCCGAAGGGCTGCCCAGGGTCAGGGGAGATTCGAGAAGTCTGCAACAGGTGCTTCTCAACCTCATTAATAATGCCCTTTACGCCATGAACGGGCAGGGGACCCTGACCATCGTAACCCGGCCGGGTAAAACGGCCGGCTGGGTGGAGATGGTGGTTTCAGACACCGGTTGTGGTATCAAAAAAGAATTCATGGAAAAGATATTCGATCCCTTCTTTACTACCAAGAAAGTAGGCGAAGGCACCGGCCTGGGCCTTTCGGTAAGCTATGGCATTATCTCCAAATACGGAGGCACGATCGAATGTGAGAGTTATACCAAAGAAGACAGGCCCGGACACCCCGGCGCCACTTTTACCATTATTCTCCCGGCCCAAAAAGACGACGCAGAGCTGACCCCTGAATCTATCTCCTGATCCCTGGCATAATACTTGTATCCCTGAAATCGCGGAATGAACCGCAAGAACGTTCTTATATTAGACCCGGAACGGGATATCGGCGAGCTCTTTGCCCGGGCCTTGGAGACATGCAAGAACTGCAAGTGTTATCTGACTTCAAAGCAAGAGGAAGCCATAGCCCTTTTGAGGGACATTTCTTTTCATCTCTTGCTGGTAGACATGGGTATGGCCATGGCCGGTGATTTCAGCTTCCTTAAGAAAGTCAGACGCCTGTCACCGGATATGGTTATTCTGGTCGAGGTTTACCTCCATCAGAAAGAACAGGTTAGCAAGGCCCTGGAATACGGGGCCAGGGGATACCTGATCAAGCCTATCACGGTGGACGAATTCAGAAAGAAGATAGATGAATTTTATGTCTGGGCGGAGGCCTGAGTCACGCGAAATTGTCCATACTCAGAAGACAAAACTGTCACCTGTAAGTTTCAATTTAGGGGTTTTCAGTCAGGGATTATAACGGAGAAGACGGTTAATTAGCGGCCATCCGAAAACTCCTCCAAAATTTCCCCCTCCCTCGACGGGAGGGGGTGAGGGGGAGGGTGAACGGCCTGAAATTGCCCATTTTATCACCCCCACCCTGACCCTCCCCCGTCAAAGGGGGAGGGAGAAAGAGGTGAGATTTCTGGCTGGTAGTCCGGAGGCCGTGGGTAGAGGATAGTGGCATAGATATTGCCTGAATAATGGCCAAGCATGGGTTAGGCGGTTTCATGTCGTTTGTTTTTTAAATTCAAATAAGGAGGTTTTTTTATGAAGGTACTGGTGGCGACGGACGGCTCGGAGAGTTCCATGAAGGCCGTAAAGAGGGCGCTGGAGCTGGCGGAAAAGGAGGGGGCGGATATTACCTTGATGTCAGTAGCCTATTACTCGAAAGACGATTTTGATGATATGCCGCCGGGCATCCAGGATAAACTGGAGGACCAGGCCGCGGACGCCCTGAAGAAGGCCAAGGCCCTGTTTGATAAAAAAGGCGTTAAGGTCGAGACCGTGCTGGAGGCCGGCGTGGTACCGGCCAACAATATCATAAACAGGGCGAAAGAAGGCAAGATTGACCGGATCATCATGGGCAGCACCGGCATGACCGGCCTCAAGAGGGCCTTGATGGGGAGCACGGCGGCCAAGGTAGTGGCGTATGCCCCCTGCAGCGTGACTATAATGCGTTAAACAGATGAGAGCATAAAATACAAATAAAGGGAGGTGAGGGAGGAGGCGTTAAGAGGCTCTGGAGATAAGTTTTTTGGAATGTAATTTTTAGAGAATGTGAATGTATCTTATATAAAATTCAGTAAGTCAGTTGAAACATTAAAGATGAATTCGTAAAAAGTCCTGAAATCGTCATGCCGGACTTGATCCGGCATCCAGAACATATTGAATTTACTGGATTCCGGCTTTCGCCGGAATGACGTTAAAAGCGGTTCTTAGACTTTTTACGAGACCAACATTAAAGGAGGTTGATAGAAAATGCGTAAGCTTTGGGCAAAGATAGCAAGTTTTGGGGTCATGATACTCCTGCTTTTACCGGAGCTGGCCCTGGCTGCCGGACCAAAGGCCGCTCCCCTGGTCATCGTGGCCGATACCCGGAAGTTTACCGGCTGGGAGGCCTGGTGGACCAATCTCTACAACGAAAGCCACCTTTATTTCGCTCTTCTCACCATAGCCATCATCCCCACTATCGGCGTGCTCTTTGGGGTAGTGGCCGATCTGATCATGAGCCATATCGGCATCGACCTGAAGTCGCGGGAGCTGGCCGAGCATTAAAATAATAATAGCGTGTTAGGAGGTTAATCTATGGAATGGTTATATGTTCTCATGCCTATCGCCGGGGTCGAGATATTCTGGCCCGGCCTGATCATCCTGGGCGTTGGCGTCGGGGTAATCGGTGGTTTCTTTGGTATGGGCGGCGCCTGGATGGTGACCCCGGGGCTTAACATACTCGGTTTCCCCATGGCCTTTGCCATCGGGACGGATATTGCCCACATGGCCGGAAAGTCGCTTATCGCCACCATGCGGCACGGCAAATTCGGCAATGTCGATTACAAGCTGGGCTGCGTCATGATCGTCGGCACGGTGGTGGGGTTTGAGGTGGGCGCCCAGATGATCATGTGGTTTGAGCGCCTGGGAAAGGTGGAGCTTTATGTCCGTTATATGTACCTGGTGCTCCTGGCCCTTATTGCCTGGATGGTCTTTGCCGACGTGGCCAAGAAAAGGAGAAAGGAAGCGGAGGCCAAGGCCGCGGGCGGAGAGGTGGACAAGCTGGCCACCGGCATCGAGTGGCACAAGACCTTTCACAAGATCAAGATCCCCCCGATGATGCATTTTAAGGAGGCCCAAATCACCTGCTCAATGTGGCTGCCCATCGTTATCAGCTTCCTGACCGGCTGGCTGGCCGGCATCCTGGGCATCGGCGGCGGCCTGATCCGCATGCCGGCCCTGATCTACTTTATGGGCTGCCCGACCCACGTGGCCGTGGGGACCGACCTCTTCGAGGTCATGATCTCCGGCCTTTACGGCGCCGGCACCTATACCTACAAGGGCCGGACCGAGCTGGTGGCGGCCGCTATCATGCTGGTGGGGGCCTCTATGGGGGCGCAGGTGGGCACCGTGGCCACCAAGTACATCAAGGGCTATGGCATACGCATCGCCTTCGGACTGGCCGTTATCGGCTGCTTTCTCTCCATCGTCCTGAAACTCATTGCCAAGGCATACAAGCTGCCAATGTTTGATCATATGTCCACGGCTTTGGTCCTGGGCCTGGTGGCGGTGATGTCCGGGTACATCTTTCTCAAGATGCTGGCGGGCGCCAAGAAAGAAGTGGCGGCAAAGAAAGGCAGGGCCTAACCCCATAAATGGTAGGGAGAAAGTTTTGAATAAGTCTATTTTCTATGAAGGAGATACACTATGGCAAAGAAATATAGCTGGATAACTGTACTGGCCATCTTGCCCTTAATCCTGATTTTCGGCTGTGGGGAACTGGGTAAGGTGGATCAGGGGAGGGTTATCGAATACGACGAGGGAAAAGGGACGGCCACCCTTATCCGGGACTTTAAGGCCGACCCGAAGAACCCGGATTACACCCATCTCCCGCCTTTTACCTATGAACTGCCTAAAGATCCGGCCGAGATGGGGCCGGCGCCCAAGGCCGGGAAGCGGATGAAGCTGGATACCAAGAAAAGGCAGATAACCATCTTTGATAACGCCACCCAGGACTTCAAGACGATCGATTATACCCTCATCGATCAGAAAGAGAATGTGGCCAAGGATGACCCCCTGGTTTACGATGCGGCGGCGGATCAGCCGAAGAAGTTCCCGGTGGTGGACCGGGAGAAGAAGACCATCGCCATCTATTCCAAGAGGCAGAAGATATACACCGTCTTTTCTCTGCCGGATGAGTATTTTGCCCTCCCGGACGATACCTGGACGGCTGGGGACGAGGTCCGCATCTACTACAAGGAAGAAGGCAAGGCCAGAAGGTTCATGAACATCAGCAAGACGGATATTTATAAGAAATAAGAGCGTCGGCAGATGTAGCTTAGAGGGGATCGCTTCTGTGGAAAAACAGGGGCGATCCTTTTATTTTTGTGGTAAAAGAACGGAAACATTGTAAGGGGAAAAACAAGTGGATAAAAAGGGAAGCAGGCCCGGGATGAATTTTCAGCAACAAATAGCCGTGGTGGCCATGGATGTAGCGCTTCTTGTCGAGCTATGTATCAGCATGTATTTTGCGCAAAAAAACCCGGAAAATTTTACGGCGGTCTTTTTTAAATGCTTCCTGATTATGGTTATTCCCACCCTTATCCTGGCCAGGATTGTTATTAAGAGACTTCGCTCCAGGGAACCGGAGATCGAAACATCAAGTTAACACCACCACCCTAGCCCTCCCCCGTCAAGG
>JASEGX010000110.1 GCA_030017815.1 Thermodesulfobacteriota bacterium
CACCGTCAGAAGTAGCTTCTCCATTTGTTGCACTTCAAGGTTGAATGTAGGCTTTGAACTTTAAACTTTAAACTTTGAACTTACCAACCAGAGTCCTTGCGTTATGAGATCGAGATGTTATGCAACAAAAAGCCCGAAAATTAGGACTAAGGGGTTAAGGAGGCTATATGGCTGAGGTTAAGAGTCGAAAGTCGCTGATTATCGTAGCGATCATTGCTATTGTCCTGCTGATGGGCTATTCTTTTATAAAGGGAACTTATAATCAGTTGGTGGCCTTAGATGAAGGCGTGAGAGCCGCCTGGGCCCAGGTGGAAAACCAATTACAGCGCCGCTATGATCTGATACCCAATTATGTTAATGTGGTAAAGGGCTATGCGGCCCATGAAAAGGAGGTACTGGTCACGGTAACCGAAGCGCGGGCCAGGGTAGGACAGGCCAGGACAGTAGAAGAAAAGATTGAGGCCAATAATTCCCTTTCTTCGGCGCTGAGCCGCCTCCTGGTAGTTGTGGAGAGATATCCTGACCTCAAGGCCAATCAGAATTTTATGCGTCTTCAGGATGAATTGGCGGGGACGGAAAACAGAATCGCCACGGAAAGGAGACGCTATAACGAAGCGGTGCAGTCATACAATACGAGGATCAGGAGTTTTCCGGAAAACATCCTGGCCGGGCTGTTTGGATTTACCAGGGCAGGATTCTTTCAGGCCCCCCAGGCGGCAACGCAAGCGCCAAGGGTCAGTTTTTGACGAGTGGATATCGCCATATTAAAGACAGCGGCCCATGATTTTCGCTATCTTTTGAACCGCAATTACCCTCGCCGGACCGCCCTCACCCTGGTAGGTAACCGCTATCAACTCACCGTGGCTGAACGAGACCTTCTCCATCGGGGTGTCTTTGCCCGGGAAGACTCTGAGCGGAAAAATAAAAAAATCCCCATCTCTGCCTTATATCAAACCCCACTGGCGATCGATGGTCATAACGTTCTCATAACCCTGGAAAGCGCCTTAAAGGGGCTACCCCTGATCCTGGCGGATGACGGGTTTATCAGAGATATTGCCCGGGCCGGCAGGGGATATGCCCCCGGTGCTTTTACTATGGAGGCCCTGAATCTGATCTGCGATACGCTCAGACGGCATCGGCCATTAGATATTATCTTTCTCCTGGATTCTCCCGTCTCCAGGAGCGGGGAACTGGCGGCAAAGGCCCGGCGTTTTTTGTCGGAATACGTTTTAAAGGGGAGCGTCCAGGCTGTACCGGTGCCTGAAAAGATATTGTCCGGTTTTCCCGGAGCGGTGGCCACCAGCGACTCGGCAATTATTGAAGACGCGGCCAAGGTCTTTGACCTGGCCGGGCACATAATACGGTATCGCTTGGGTTCTAAAAATATAATACGACTTCGCTAGCTCTGAGTAGCTACTAACGTCTTTACTTCTTCTTACCTGACAGCCGGCCCTATTTGGCCTTTACAACTTGGCGGTGCGGAATGTTTGACAGGTCGTCCCTTGTGGTATAAAGGACGATAAAGCGCTTTTCCAGCTCTTTTGTCAGCGCCGTTAATTTTTCCTTTTCCATATCCATAATCCGGATGAAGACGTGGCGGCACTCCTTCTCACATGAATCCCAGGAGGTGAGTATGCTTACCATCCGCCCCCCATGGGCCCGGATTGTATCGGCTACTTCTTTTATGGCGCCCGCGCGGTCTTCAATACTGAACGCAAACTGGATTCCACCTTGATATATACCCGTGATACTCACCAGTACTTTGAGGACATCGGTCAGCGTAACCACTCCGATAAGGTCGCCCTTATTGTTCACTACCGGGAGACCGGAAATGCGGTTTTCGAGCATGATAACGGCAGCTTTTTCCACCGTATCATCCCCGTTAATAGTGATAAGACCTTTGGCCATGATGTCTTTGACTTTTATTTCGGACAAGAGATAGTACAACTCGTGTACGTCCAGAGAAGTAGCTTTGGAAGGAGCAGCGTCCTTCAAATCCCGATCAGTTATAATCCCGACCAGTTTCCCCTTGCGTAAGACCGGCAACCTGCGGATGTTCTGTTCTTTCATTATCTGTGTAGCCTTCATCATAGATGTGTTTTCATCTATGGCTATAACTTCGCTGGCCATCCACCCTTTTACTAACATGGCGAATCTCCTCTCACGGCTGGTAAGTATCTAAAAGCGTTCGAAATCATGACAACATCACCATATTTTGTCAAGCCCTTTTTCGCTATCATCTTCGCCGCCTCAGGCGACTAACTTTCTAAGCTCTTCTCCTTCTACAACCTCTTTCTCCAGTAAGAGTTTAGAAAGCATATCCAATTTTTCCTTTTTCCCCGTCAGTATCTCTTTCGCCCTTTCATAACACGAATTGATCAATTTCCTGACCTCATCGTCAATCTGACGGGCTGTTTCCTCACTATACTCTTTCGACTGGGGAAGCATAACATCGAGAAACAGGGGTCTCCTTTCGCGTCCGAAAGTTAACGGCCCAAGCGCCTCGCTCATGCCGTACTCGGTAACCATACTCCGGGCTATGTCCGCGGCCTTCAGGAGATCATTCTGCGCGCCGGTAGAAACCTCTTTAAAGTTTATTTCTTCGGAGCCCCGGCCTCCCAAGAGAACAGTAATCTTGTCCATCAGTTCCGACTTAGTCATCAGGTACCGGTCTTCTGTGGGAAGTTGCAGCGTATAACCGAGGGCGGCGATACCACGGGGAATAATAGAAACACGGTGGACCGGATCGGCGTGCGGCAAAGACATGGCCACGAGGGCATGTCCAGCCTCATGGTAGGCCACAATCTCCTTTTCCTTCTTGGTAATCAGTCTGCTCTTCTTCTCCAGGCCGGCCACGACCCGGTCAATCGCCTCTTCAAAATCTGACATTTCAACCTGAGATTTGTTATTCCGGGCCGCCAGCAGTGCGGCTTCGTTAACTACATTGGCCAGGTCGGCCCCCACCATCCCCACGCTACGCGCCGAAATGACTTTTACATCCACATCAGGGGCTATCTTTACCTTCCGAACATGGACCTTTAATATAGCCTCTCGTCCTTTGAGATCAGGTCGATCAACCAGAACATGACGATCAAAACGACCGGCTCGCAGTAGGGCCTGATCTAAAATCTCCGGCCGGTTTGTAGCAGCCATAATTATTACGCCCTTTTTCGTATCGAACCCATCCAGTTCAGAGAGGAGCTGGGTCAATGTCTGTTCGCGTTCATCAACCCCGGAGACCGGGCTGATACCTCGCGCCTTCCCCAAGGCGTCGATCTCATCGATAAAGATTATGCACGGGGCCTTTTCCTCGGCCTGGGCAAACAGGTCACGGACGCGCGCCGCTCCTACACCTACAAACATCTCCACAAAAGAAGAGCCGCTCAGGCTCAGAAAAGGGACTTTTGCCTCTCCGGCCACGGCCTTGGCCAGGAGAGTCTTACCGGTGCCGGGCGGACCAACCAGCAGAACCCCTTTGGGTATCTTCCCTCCTAAACTCTGAAAGCGGGCGGGATTCCTCAAAAATTCGATGACTTCTTTCAGTTCCTCCACCGCCTCATCAACTCCGGCCACGTCTTCAAAAGTGATCTTGGTCTCATCCTCAACATAGACCTTGGCCTTGCTCTTGCCGATAGCCATAAAACCGCCTTCTGCGCCCGTCCGCATCCGCCTGAGAAAATATCCCCAGATAGCAACAAATATGAATATCGGCACAACCCACGAAAGTAACGTGGTCAACCAAGTCATTTCCGGCTGGGCAGTGAATTTAATACGATTGGCCTCCAACTCCTTTATGAGGTCAGGGTCCTCCATACGCACAGAATAAAAAGTCTTCTCTTTGGCTAATTGGGCAAACGCTGTCTTGTCCTTTTCACCAGCCCGCATCTTCGTAAGGGTTTCTGCCGCCCCCAGACCCAACTTGCCGCGAATGGAATCTTTAGCAATGAGCAGGTCTTCAACCCGGCCTTCCCGAACTAAGGCCTTAAATTCACTATAAGATATGGTTGCCTGTTGCTGTGCCAGGAAGAAATACTGAAACAGCATCAATACCCCCATGGCCACGATAAAGTACCAGATCGAAAAGTGGATTTTCTTTTGTTTCATTCACACACCATAAGTTCAATAGGTTAGTTATAACTAATAGTAACTACTCAGGTTGTCAGGTTCACGGTTCACGGTTGGCTACTTTGCGCTTTTCATATTTTTTGAGATAGTTGATGAATCCACGAACGGCAGCACGTGTTTGTCTGGCCTGCTCGTAGACATCTTTGAATTCGCCGGGCGATATGTACTCTTCATCCAAGGCGACATAGAGTTCGCTCTGGACTTCCGTGCAAGACCGCTTGGCGTATCGCAAGAACCGGATAAACTCCGCATTCGTCGCTCTCTAACCTTGAACCGTGAACCTTGGAACTTTGAATCTGAGTAGTTACAAATAATATATCAAAAAATAACCCAAGTAGGCAAGAAATACCACATTATTAAGAATATAAGGCCGGGCTAATAAAGGAAGTAAAGAGGTAAGGTTAGTGAGCAGACTTACTTTCAGAGGAATTAGACTGAGGCTGGGACGACTGGAAATAGCGTGACTTTATATCTTTTAGAAGGGCTTCTTTCTCGGCATCAGATAGCCGATCATAGATTGGACTTAACCGCAAAAAGCCTTTGATTTCTTCTTCACTCATCGTGCGTACACCCGCACCATTGCTTGACTGGCCTATTCCATACATCAAGCAAAAAGCCTTGTCAAGAGTTTTTTGACCTTTGTCCTATAACGTTTTATACTTGAGCCTCTTGCAAAATTGTCTGTCATCCCCGAATGATTCTATCGGGGATATGGTTTTTACTTGAATAAAACCAGATTCCCGCTCAAAAGCATTGCGGGAATGACAAAAAATGAAGTTTTGCAAGAGACTCCCTTGTTTAATTTGAAGGATAAGGAGTGTAACCTCCGGCCATGATAAACGATTACCATTTTGGCTCTATAACCATAAACGATCGGACCTATGACTCTGATGTGATTATCTACCCGGATAGAGTAGATGCGAGTTGGTGGCGCAAAGAAGGCCACGCCCTCTACCCGGTAGATATAGAAGAAATCATAGTTCAAAATCCGGCAGTTTTGATAGTAGGGACCGGCGCCTACGGCGTACTCAAGGTTTCCAAAGAAGTCTGTGACCTCGCTGCCCAAAAGGACATAGAACTCATTGTCCGGAAAACAGAAGAGGCCTGTAAGGAATTCAACCATCTCAGTCAGTCCGGTAAAAAAGTCATAGCCGCCCTTCATCTCACCTGTTAAAGGCATAACCTATTCAATGGTGAATCACCCCGTAAAAAGCTACGGTGACCGGGAGTCATTCCGGGTTTACGCTTTACTATGGAACTCCTTTTATGATATAGAACCAACTCAAGTTATTAGGATAAGTTGGGGTGATACCATGAGAAGCGAGGGCAAAAAGAAAGCTCCTCAGATCGTTTTTCAGGAGGGGAAACCAGCAGCGGTCATCCTTGATATTGACCAATATCGGGAGATGTTAGAACGGCAGAAGATATGGAAGATCTGAAAGTGTTGGAAGACATTATGGACGTCCCGGAAAACTACACTTGATATACACTGTTTCAATTGAATTCGGACAAAATTTAGAGCAGAAAGGTGTTAGTTGAACGGCACAAATCGTGTAAATATAAAACCAGGCATACAGGTTTTGATAGTATTAAAGAAAGACCAGCGCTCTGGAAAACTAACGAAAGGTATTGTGAAAGACATTTTGACCAAATCTCCTACGCATCACCATGGCATCAAAGTCCGATTAGAAAGTGGTGAAATTGGACGAGTGAAAGAAATATTAAGTTAAGAAAGTATATGGGGTCGCGCCGTACACATTTTACAGAATCAGGGGCATCAGAAAGACAATAACAAAGATATGGTCAAATCTAAACAGTTCCGGACGCGAGGGGTTAGACCGCCGGGTCGACCGTGCCTACGGTACGCCGTAGGCGGATGGCCGAAAACGTCGTCAATTGCGAGTGCGCCACCGTTTCCCAAATACTTGCATTTGGCCCTTTGGCTCTCGAGCCCGATGAAATGCAACGTGAGAATCAGATATTGATATTTGGCGTTGAGGCCACGATGAATCAGGAAAAGGCTAAAAGTATTCTGAAAGGTTTAAACGGAAAAGTGGCCCTTGTCCTCCTGGAAACTGCAAAGGAAGCCCTCGGCAGTCTCCAGAGTCAAGAGGATGTATAAATGGCATGGCAAGAAATAATAGTAACCTCTGATGCTGGCCTGACTGAGGCCCTGTCTGATTTCTTAATCGATCTTACAGGAAGAGGGATATGCCTGGAAGATCTGCCCGCTTCTTCAATCCGGACCGCGCCCGCCACTCAATGTATTAAGGCGTATCTTCCCCTTGATGAATCCTACGAAAGTAAGATGGCTTCTCTCGATAATTACATAGAAAGTCTGAAAAATATCTTTCCAGACAGCAGTTCGGCCTCTGTTACCTCTGAAACGATAACGGGAGAAGATTGGGCACATGCCTGGAAGAATTTTTTTAAGCCCATGCGTCTTACCGAAAAGATTGTAGTCAAGCCCTCGTGGGAGGGCTTCACCGCAAAAAAAGAAGACATTATCCTGGAGATAGACCCCGGGATGGCCTTCGGCACGGGGTCACATGCCAGTACCCATCTCGCCCTGCGCGCCTTGGAGGACATAATCCTGGCCGGAGCATTCCGCAAGAAATTCCCTCAGATCAGGGTACTGGATGTAGGCACAGGCACAGGCATACTTGGGATGGCGGCCGCGAAACTTGGGGCACATCGCGTCCTGGGCATAGATATAGACCCGGAAGCGACTAAGGCAGCATCTGAAAATGTACAGAAAAATGCCCTGGGAGATAAGATGGTCGTTATCAGCCGGGATTTAACAGAGATAACGGAAATTTTTTCCATTATCCTGGCCAACATCACATATCTCGAACTTGTCAGGCTCTGTCCCTTACTCTTTGCCCGGTTGGAAGAAGAAGGCGTCCTCATCCTCTCGGGCATACTCGCAGACCAGATCCGGGACCTGTCCGACGTATATCAACGGCACGGATTCAGCGTGTTATCTACATCCCGTGAGGGAGAATGGGTCTGTGCCGTGCTAACTAGGATCAGCCGGTGACCATGAGAAGATTTTTCGTACCACGCGAGGCATTCTCAGAAGAACATGTCGTAATTACCGCTTCTGACGCCCATCATATAAGAAATGTTCTCAGACTAGAATGCGGCGACCGTACCAGGGTCTTTGACGGCAGCGGACTGGAATATATAGCCACCATATCCTCCATGACCGATACCCGTGTGGAATTAAGGCTTGGAGAAAAAATAAGTTCTGTAGAAGAAAGCCCCCTCCGCCTCTCTATCGGACAGGCCCTATTAAAGGCCCGGAAGATGGACTTTATTGTCCAGAAGATGACAGAGTTAGGGGTCTTCGCCCTATATCCGTTTACGTGTGAGAGGGCCATCCCCACCGGAGACATGAAAAAAATGTCTCACAAAAAAGAGAGATGGGAGAAGATAGCTGTTGAGGCCGCCAAACAATGCAACCGGCATATACTGCCTGTTATTCATGACATACAAGATATGACATCTACATTGGCTGATTGCCAAAAAAACGACCTTAAGATTATGCTATGGGAAAAAGTTTCCGATAATAACTTAAAAAGGGTTTTAACTCAGGCCCCGGCGACTGAGAGGGTATGCGCCCTCATCGGCCCGGAAGGGGGTTTTTCAGCTCGTGAGGCAGAAGAAGCTGTTCGGGCCGGTTTTATCCCCGTGGGCCTGGGGCGGCGTGTCTTACGGGCCGAGACGGCAACGCTGGCTATCATAAGTATAATTCAGTATGAACTCGACCATATCTAACCACAGAGTACACAGAGAAAATTAAATATTGTTCAAGGAAGGCAGTTATTCGTTAATCGAATAACAAATGCAGGTACTCTTTGAATCTCTGTGTTCTCTAAAGCGGTTTCTGAGGTATTTTCGGGCAAAGAACGAGAATATTAGGAGGGCACAG
>JASEGX010000111.1 GCA_030017815.1 Thermodesulfobacteriota bacterium
TAAAAATCTTAAACCAGAACCCCCAATAGCCTGCCTTTTAGCCGCCGGTAACAGTTCTGGATTGGATCAGAGAATGGCCTTACAATTTATCTTGACTAAGGACAAGTTGAAGTTAGAGAATAGTAAATAAAGGAGGTGACAAATATGGCAGGCGGAGACGTCAAAATTAATATTATTTTTTGGAGCATGTACGGCCACGTGTACCGTCTGGCAGAGGCAGTTGCGGAAGGCGCCAGGGAAGTACCGGGCGCACAGGTCAACCTCTTTCAGGTTCCGGAGACGCTTTCTGATGAGATTCTGGCCAAGATGGGCGCTGTCGAGGCCAAAGGGCAGTTCGCCCATCTGCCGGTAGCCACGGTGGAGAGTTTGGCCGAAGCAGATGCCGTTATTTTTGGTACGCCCACGCGCTTTGGTATGATGTGCGCCCAGATGCGGGCCTTTCTCGATGCGACCGGCGGGTTATGGAGGAGAGGGGCCTTGATTGGGAAAGCAGGGAGTGTATTTACTTCCACGGCCACCCAGCACGGGGGCCAGGAGTCAACCATCCTTAGCTTCCATACCACACTCTTACATCACGGGATGATTATAGTGGGCGTGCCCTACTCTGAAAAAGGACTGATGGTTGTTGATGAGGTATCCGGTGGCAGCCCTTACGGGGCCTCCACCATAGCCGGCCCGGAGGGGAGTCGCCATCCGACTGAAAATGAACTGGCCATCGCCCGTTTTCAGGGCAAACACGTAACCGAGATCACAAGGTATCTGGTTTTGGGGAAGAAAAGTTTATGAGCGGGGATAAAAAGGTCTTGATCCTGCAAGTGGATAAGGTGCTACAATATTAAGTACATAATTTATCACTGCAAACCGGGAGGTGAAACCCATGTTATCAAAGATACCCATCAATCTGGATAAGGTAAAAGCAAAGGATCTGGACAAGGAGATACTGCGGGCGGCGATAATAGCGGAATTAGATGCCATAAATCTGTATGAACAGATGGCGGCGCTGACCCAGAACAAAAACCTTAAAAAGATACTTTTAGACGTAGCCAGAGAGGAAAAGACGCACGTGGGAGAGTTTCAGGCCCTGCTGTTAAAAGAAGATAAGGAGCAGGTAGAGGAACTGGAAGAGGGCAGAAAGGAAGTGGAGGAAGAACTGGCAAAATGAGAGATAAAGGAGGGATGTCAATGGAAACATCGAGATTATATACCCTGCCGGAGCTGCCTTACGGATACAAGGACTTGGAACCGCACATATCAGAAGAACAACTAAGGATACACCACGACAAACACCATCTGGCCTACGTTAATGGCGCCAATGCCATACTGGAGAAGCTGGATAAGGCCCGCAAAGACGGCGCTGATCTGGATATGAAATCGACCCTAAAGGAACTGTCATTCCAAATAGGCGGACATTTATTGCACTCGTTATTCTGGGGCAACCTGGCTCCGGCTGGTAAGGGTGGTGGAATGCCAGGAGGGACAATCGGCGATGTTATAGCAAAAGAATTCGGCAGCCCTGATCGGTTCAGGAAGGAGTTTACTCAAGCGGCTACAAGTGCAGAAGGCTCCGGGTGGGCGGCCCTGACCTTCTGCCGTAAGACCAACAGGCCCATCATTATGCAGGTGGAAAAGCACAATATAAACGTTTATCCGATGTTTAAAATACTCATGGTTATTGATGTCTGGGAGCATGCGTATTACCTGGATTACAAAAACGAGAGGGCCAAATTTGTCGAGGCATTCTGGAACATTGTTAACTGGGAGGAGGTAAATAAGAGACTGGAGGGATTATGAAAGGAAGGGTATATACTGATGTTCAGGGGAACTTTGAAGTTCAGGAGCTTGAAGAGGGCATGTACATCGTTTGTCCTAACTGTGGCCATCTGAATACCTATAACGCAGAGAAGGCTCAGGATGGATTTTTCTACTGCGAAAATTGCGGGTTTCAACTGGTCGCTCCGGAATAACGGATTTACAGATCTGTCGGCATCTCTTTCATCTCCCGGTAGGTAAAGACCGGGCCGTCCACACAAGTCAGTTGGTGACCAATGCTGCAATGCCCGCATTTGCCTACCCCGCATTTCATATGTCTTTCCAGGGTGGAGATAATATCATCTTCGGAAAATCCCATCTTAAGAAGATCCATGACTACGAAGGAGATCATCACCGGTGGGCCGCAGATGATAGCCATGGTATCCTGACCGGAGAGGTCGGCCTTATTCCATAATGTAGTGACCGGGCCTACGCTCCCTCTCCACCCTGAATCCGGGCGATCTACGGTCACCAGGACTTTAGCGTCCCTTTCTTTGGGCCAGCGGGACAGTTCATGCTTGAAGGGGATATCGGATGGGGTTCTCGCTCCGTGCAGGATGGTAACCCGGCCGAATTCCGTTCTCTTATCCACTACATAGTTAATCAGACTGCGCAAGGGAGCCAGCCCTATGCCTCCGGCCACAAATAACAGATTCTTCCCGATCAGCCTTTCCAGCGGAAAACTCCGGCCGTAAGGCCCTCGCACGCCGATCTCATTACCAACTTTGTGCTCATGTATCTTATTGGTTAAAGAGCCGACTTTTTTTATGCTTAACTGCAAATTTTCCAGTTGAGTAGGGGAAGAGCTTATGGATATCGGGACCTCACCGGCCTGAAAGACGGAGACCATCATGAACTGCCCGGGCCGGAAGGAAAAGGACTTTTTTAATTTCCTGTCTTTAAATGCCAGGGTAAAGGTCTTTATATCGCCGGTTTCTTCCTTTATGTCCTTAATAACGGCAAGCTGAGGGAGATAGATATTCTTGTTCATCTCTGTTGACCTACGAACTTCTTAGTCTTCTATATTTTCTGCCGTGCCGGGTATCTTCAGTTGGTAGCCAAGGGTCCTGGCAATCGCTTCCTTATTCACCATGCCCATTTCCACCAATTGAGCACCTAGGGGCTTCCCGGTCGCGGCCTGTTTCTCTATTGCCAAATCCAAATCTTTCTGGCTGATAAGCCCGGCCTCAAGGAGCAGTTCACCTAGTCTCCGATGGGCGGGGGCAAGCACCCTCTCTTTCTGTTCACAGATCAGGCGGATGAAGCTGAGCATGTCTATACGGCCAAAACAGATGTCCGCGCAGCGGCCGCAGCCCACGCAACTGGGGATGTTATACTTCTGTTTGTCATAGAATAACTTGTGATAAAAGCGCCTTTTTATCCGCTGGGCCTTATCCTGACGCGGGTTGTATCCTCCGGCCAATCTGCTGAAGCCGGCAAAGGTGCAGGCATCCCAGGTTCTGAGGCGTTCCCCTTCTTTCTCGGAACTGGGGCTATCGAAGATATTGAAGCAGTAGCAGGTGGGACAGACATAGGCACAGCCCCCGCAGTTCTGACAGCGGTTGCCCATCTCTTCCCATATAGCCGGCGCAACTTCCTGGTTTATGAGTTTGTCTGTGGCAGCATCGAAATCGAGGCGGTGCCGGAATTTACCCTCCGATTCCAGGACTACCTCATATTGCTCGTCTATGTCCGTTTGCGTAGCCGGACGGAAAAAGTAAGACCATCCGGCCAGGAGTTCCCGGCCCCGCGGCCGGCCGGTCTCCACAAAGAATCTATCACCGAGATCCGTTAACTGGATATCATAGCCGTAAGTCAAAAAGGGGCCGCTTTGGGCGCTCTTGCAGAAGCAGTTTTCTCCGGGCTGGTTGCAGCCTAAGTTTATGAGGATGGTATCCTTGCGCCGATCCAGGTAATATTTGTCCTTCAGGCCTTCCTGAAAGATCAGGTCGTAAAAGAGTATCCCCCGCGTGTCACAGGAGCGAAGGCCGAAAATGACCCGGGGCGTACTGTCTGCCGCATCTTTGAATGTATAACCGGATTTATCATAACGGTACGCAAAAAGTGTCTCCACTTGTGGCATGAAGAAACGCTTGGGAGAGAGGATGGGTCGATTGGTCAGATCGATACGGACATCATCTACAGATGAAATAACCTCGAATAACGTATCCCCATAGGTATTCCGGACCGGCGCTATGAGTTCAAATCCCTTGGTTATCTTGCGCAGGAAGCTGTTCAGGTGTTCTTTGTACAGGATGAGTTTATCGGTCATCATTTCACCTTTTCCAGACGCACGGCGCATATCTTCAGCTCCGGTATCCGGGCCTGGGGATCGACGGCATTGTTGGTCAATACATTGGCCGGGGCTTCCCGGAAGTGGAAGGGCATAAAGAGCATTTTACCGGGGAGGCCCTCGACTAATCTGGCCCTGGTAACTACCTCTCCGCGAGGCGAGATGACCTTGACCGGCTCTCCATTTATTATTCCCAATGCCCGCGCATCCTCGGGGCTTATTTCTATAAACCCTTCCGGGCATTCTCGTTTCAGTATGGATATCCTTCTGGTCATACTGCCGGTATGCCAATGCTCATAGACGCGTCCCGTCGTCAAGGCAAAGGGATATTCCTTATCAGGTGATTCGTCCGGCGGCCGGTAAGCGATACAGGAAAAAAGCCCCTTACCCCGCGCAAATGATTTTTTGTGCAGATATGGCGTTCCGGGATGGTTGCGATCGGGACATGGCCATTGCAGACCCTGGACTGTCTCCAGCCGGTCATAATAAACGCCCCCGTAGATGGGGGTGAGCAAGGCGATTTCCTCCATGACCTCGGCCGGAGATTCGTAGTCCATGGGGAATCCCATGTGCCGGGCCAGCTCGATAATTATCTGCCAGTCCGGTTTAGATAGGTGGACGGGCGGGACGGCCTTCCGCATCCTCTGAATGCGCCGCTCCGTACTGGTTACCGTGCCATCTTTCTCGGCAAAGGCGGCGGCGGGCAGGACCACGTCTGCGACTTCCGCGGTTTCGGTAAGGAAGATATCCGCCACGGCCAGGAAATCCAGGTTTTCCAAGGAAGCCCTGACGTTTCTCATATCCGGGTGACTTAACATGGAGTTTTCGCCCATGATAAACATGCCCTTTATGCTCCCTGTCTCATGGAGCATATCCACACTGCTTAAACCAGGTGGGGTAGGCAGATCGGTATTCCAGGCCTGTGAGAATTTATCCAGAACGGCCGGATCATCAACCCTCTGGTAGCCGCTTAACATTCCTGGAAGGGCGCCCATATCACAGGCCCCCTGTACGTTGTTTTGTCCGCGCAAGGGGAATACACCGGTAATTTCCTGTTCTACGTGGCCGGTCATCATGGCCAGGTTGGCGATGGACTCCACGTTGTCCGTGCCGGAAACATGCTGGGTAATCCCCATGGAATATATAATGATGGCCCTTTTGGCGCCGGCATATATTTTGGCGGCCTGTCTCAGGTCTTCCAGGGATATGCCGCTTATCGCCTCTACCTGGCCCAGGTCGAAACGGGAGAGGAATTTCCTGAATTCTGAGAAATTCTCCGTGCGCATCTTGATAAAAGAGTCATCTACCAGCCCCTCATCCAGGATGATTTTCATCATGCCGTTCAGCCATATTACGTCTGTACCCAGGCGGGGGCTTAGATAGATATGGGCAAATTTACTGAGTTCGATGCGTCTGGGGTCTATGACGATCAGTTTGGCGCCCTTGTCCAGGGCCTCAAATATAAATCGGGCAATCTGCGGATGCTGTTCAGTGGTGTTAGAGCCGGTGACCAGGATGACCTCGGCCCCGGCCAGTTCAGAGATGGAGTTGGTCATAGCCCCGGAACCAAAGGCATTGGTCAACCCCAGGACGCTGGGAGAGTGGCAGAGGCGGGCGCAATGGTCGATGTTGTTGGTTTTCAGAATGGCGCGGCCGAGCTTCATTAAGAGATAATTCTCTTCATTGGTGCATTTGGCCGAGGAGAGTATGCCTATGGATTCGCCCCCATAATTTTTTTTAAGCCTGAGCAGCTCATGGGAGACACGTTTGAGTGCCTGGTCCCAGCCGGTCTTGACCAGTTTTCCATTTTTTCGGATCAATGGCTCGCGCAGCCGCTCCGCATGCCGGACGTGCTCTATACTGTTCCACCCCTTCACGCACAGGTTGCCGCGGGAGATGGGGTGTTTTTTACTGGGAGTGACACCCACTATCCTCCCGTTCTCTACGTGCAGATATAATCCGCAGCCGCAGGCACAGAAAGGACAAGTGGTTAAGACGCTACGCATGGGTGATTCCTCTACGGAAGGATTCTCAGTTATATATGTACTATCGGCAGGGGATGAGGCAGACTTAATCTTAAAACACGTTCAAACGTTCGAACGTTTACAGCGGTAAAAAGTATTTGCATTTAGGACCGTTAGAGTATAGTAACGAGTCGTCAACCCCTAAAAGTAAATAAGATATCGGGAGATATACATTATGGACACCTTGCAGGAGAAATTTTCCAGGCTGGACCGGCCTGAGATTTTGCAGTACATATTTCATCCCCGCAAGGATTATTCAGATCATGCGCCGGAAGGTATCATAGAACATTTCATCCTTGTGGATGCAGGCGTCCAGATCGGCGCGCGTATGCACCTCACCGCTCCCGATGCCCCCCATATCCTTTTCTTTCATGGCAATGGCGAGATAGCCGGCGACTATGATGACATCGGGCCTATATATAATCGCTATGGCTTTAGTTTTATCGCCGTTGATTTTCGTGGATATGGAAAAAGCACAGGTGAACCTACGGCCAGCTCCATGCTCCGTGACGCCCATGCTGTGTACGCGGATATTAAAGGGTTTCTAAAGGAAAGCAATCGAACCGGCCCGCTGGTATTGATGGGACGTTCTCTGGGCAGTGCATCCGCCATTGAACTCGCAGCATCTTATAACGAGGAGATCGCCGCCCTTATCCTGGACAGCGCCTTTGCCAGTACGGTTGCCCTTTTGGAGTGTATCGGCGTTCCGGATTCCGATCTGGGGATATCAGAAGAAGACGGCCTTATTAACGTCAAAAACATAGCCAGGGTCACAAAGCCCACACTCATTATCCACGGTCAACGCGATGCCCTCATCCCATTAACCGACGTAGAGTTGCTCATGTCTTATGCCGGAGCCAAGAAGCGGCAGCTCATCGTGGTGCCGGGCGCAGATCACAATGATATTATAACCAGGTGCGGCGAGGCTTACTTCCAGACCATCCAGGACTTTGTCATCGGGCGGAAACGAACGTATTTTCGTGACCTAAGAAAAACCTGAGCCAGTTAAGGCCGAATTTCATCAGCTCGACGTCGTCTGCCCTCAGTTTTTTTATGACCTGGGAGGGCACTTTGAATCTTTTGAGGAAGGTGCTTTCAAAGACGAAACCTCTGAAGGCATCGAGGTTGTAGCAGGCCATAAATGCCATCTTTCGCTTCTGTTCCGCATTCTTTTCCAGCGCCCAGGGCGCCTTCCGGATCAAGGTGTCAAACTCTACCCAAAGGTCGTTCATAAGATTGAAGGTCTCAATCTCCTGATCCCGGAGCCACTCCGCCACCGTCCATTCCCGGCTTTCATTATGACCAAGGCAGTGCTCCGCCCGATGGACAAAATAATAATCTTTTGGTCCGGTTTCAGGGAGGCCTCTATCCACGGCGCGCTCCAGAGGATACATACGGCAGGCCGTAGGGCGGTCTTCATATATAGTACAGCCGGCCTCACCTAAAAAGGGACAGGTGCGTTCTGTGTTGTCGGCCATCTTTAACGTGACTGTCGGGAAGAAAGGATTGTCCCGGTAGGCCATAATAGTATGTTTATCCAGGAAGGCGTCTGAAGAAAGCCCCAGGCGACTTTTCAGGCGGATAATGTCGTAGGGATAGAGGAGCAGGTCAACTCTGCGACAGCAGAGCATGAAACAGGCCACATCCGGATGGCAGGCGAATCGAAATGTCCCCTCACCAATCGGCGACATACCTTCAGGGAAGATTTTTTTATCCATACATTCAATCCTATTGCTATGGCAATTAAACAAATTAAATCCCCCCTCACCCCCCTTTTCTAAAGGGGGGGAAGTGTTTCTCCTCCCTTTGAAAAAGGGA
>JASEGX010000112.1 GCA_030017815.1 Thermodesulfobacteriota bacterium
CATGGGTGCGATACATATCCCATTCGATCTTTTTATTTTCTATAAATTTGTTAAAGATATGGTCTCCCAGGGCCCTGCGCATTAACTCACTCTTTTCCATCTCCCGGATAGCCTCGAAGAGATTGTCGGGCAGGGACTGAATGCCCAATTCAGCCCTTCTGGCCGGTGTCATATGATAAACATCCTCTTCTACCGGATCAGCCAGAGGATACTTTTTTTCTATACCTTCAAGGCCGGCCGCCAGCATAACTGTAAAGGCCAGGTACGGGTTACAGCCTGGATCAGGAGCGCGGAACTCAATTCTGGTGGCCTGCTCCTTGCCGGGCTTGTACATGGGTACACGCACCATGGTGGAACGGTTGCGGCGGGCCCAGGCAATATAAACCGGGGCCTCATAACCGGGCACCAACCGCTTATAAGAATTAACCCATTGATTGGTTACAGCAATAATCTCCCGCGCGTGCTTGAGCAGCCCCGCGATATAATGCTTGGCCACATCGGATAGGTGGTATTGGTCGTTGGCATCGTGGAAGGCATTCTTGGATCCCTTGAAAAGGGACTGATGGCAATGCATCCCGCTGCCGTTCATACCAAAGATAGGCTTTGGCATAAAAGTAGCGTAGTAACCCATAGAACGGGCCGTTTCTTTCACCGCAATCCGGTAGGTCATGGTCTTATCGGCCATACGCAGGCCTTCATCGTAACGAAGATCGATCTCATGCTGACTTGGGGCCACCTCATGGTGGCTGTACTCCACCTGGATACCCATCTTCTGCAATGTAAATATGGTTGCCCGTCGGAGATCATTCCCTATGTCAAGCGGGGGTGCGTCGAAATACCCGCCCTGATCAATTATCTTGGGTTCTCTGCTGGACTCAAAGTAGAAGAACTCCAGCTCCGGACCGGCATAAAAGGTATAACCTTTGTCTGCGGCCTGTTTGAGGGACCGTTTGAGGGCATACCTGGGGTCGCCGGCATAGGGACTGCCGTCCGCCGGCTCCAGTATGTCGCAGAACATCCGGGCCGTAGGCCTATCCTGTGGCCTCCAGGGGATAAACTCGAAAGTGGCAGGATCCGGCTTGGCAATCATGTCACTTTCTTCGATGCGGGCAAAACCTTCGATGGATGACCCATCAAAACCCATTCCTTCCGTCAAAGCCGCTTCGAGCTCCGATGGTGCAATAGCAAAGCTCTTGAGTATTCCAAGCACGTCAGTAAACCAGATCTGAATAAAACTGACGTCCTTGTCCTTCACGATGCGCAAAACATCTTCTGACGTTTGACATTTTTTACAGGGCATTACTAATCCTCCTTATTTTTAATAATCAAAACTTGTTATGGGTTATTTAGCAAGGATAATGCCACAACAAGGCGCTGACAAAATAACTAGCAAATTTAAGGTATTAAAAAATAATTGGGCTGGTTGGCGCGCATATATTATTTACTTTTTTGTAAGAACTAGTCATATTATTCGACAAAATTGTAAACATTTTCCGCATGGGGCCATCGCAAAGGATACGTCTTTAAGCCTCTTCAGCCAGAAATATGGCCTCGGCAATCTCCCGCATGGTCTTCCGGGTATTCATGCTCCGTCTCTGTATCCAGCGGTAAGCCTCTTCACCGGATATGCCCCGCTTTTTTATCAATATGTCTTTAGCCCTTTCGATAAGTTTTCTGGCCTCCAGCTCCTCCTGAATCACCCTGGTGCGGACCATCAATTCAGTATTTTCAATGGCAATAGCCGCTTCGTTAGCTACGGTGATCAAGACCTTCTTGTCGATCTCGGAAAAATGATGGGGATAAGGCGTATAACAGTTGACAACCCCGATAACACGGCCTTTGACGGCCATGGGGACACTCAGCATAGATACCAAATTTTCGCTTCTGGCCAGTTCTTTCTCTTTAAAATCCTCTTCTTCCTGAACGTTATAGACAGCACGTGGCGTATTGGTTGCCGCTACTTTCCCGACGATCCCTTCGCCAAGTTTCAGGCTGCGCTCTTTCAAGTATTCCCGGCTAATACTCTGGGTGGCGCGCAGTCTTAATGTCTTATCCTTTTCATCAAGGAGCCAGAGGGAACAAACCTTGGAGTGCATAGCTTCAGCGGTTACAGTAACAATCAGACGCAAGATGTCCTCTATGTATCGATCAGAGGTAATGGCTTTACCGATCTCGGTAAGGGCCTCGATCTGCTTTTCAAAAGAGGGCCTGGATTGATCACCTGACATAAAAAGGAATATAGCTGCCAAGGCCGAAATCCGTCAAGAAAAAAAGGGGGGATTTTGATATTTGAAATTATTGGTGATACCTGGTAGCGGTATTGGATAAATACACCTTAAAGGAGGGTAAGCTTACAGGGTGACTTATATGGAAATAAGCGACCCCCAGGTCTCTTTTATTACATCCTTAAGGGAGTAGAGTCCTTCTTCTACGCCTGTAACATAATCCTCGGTTAACTCCAGATCCTTAAGCAACGAGACGGGCCATGTCCAGTTGTCATCAGGTTCCTCTCCCAGGCCGGCCCGGTGCGTCAGAATGTCCGCCAGTTGCACTATACCGGCAGCCGGGAGGAAGGTCTTTTGTTCATACGGATGGTGATGGCAAGAAATAGTCTGGATAAAAGCCTCCGGAAACTGCCACTTTTCCGCTAACCATCGCCCCACAAGGGTATGCTTAAGGCCGTACTTTTCTTCAGCTTCCAGCATGGAACAATTTTCCCGGTCTTTGATATCCAGTATGGCCTTGAAGTCCTCCGGGAAATAGGCACAAAGCGCTACCTTGCCTATATCATGCACAATGCCGCAGGTAAATAAAGACTCGGGGTCAATATTAGCGCTAATCCGCGCAATCATGCGCGATACAATGCCCACTCCAATGGAATGTAGCCAGAATCCATCCACACTAAACCCCGGAAACCTTGTTTTGGTCTTGAAAAAATTCATTAAGGCCACACTCATAGCCAGATTCTTAACTTCGGTAAATCCGATGGCTACTACCGCCCGGCTGATTGTGGTCACCTGCATGCGCAGACCATAAAAGGCCGAATTAGCCACACTGATGATCTTGGCGCTCAGTGACTGGTCATATTTAATAATATTTTCCAGGTCCCGCGCCGACTTATTCTCATCCTCCAGGATAGAAAAAATCTTCTCAAGGGTAACCGGAATAGTGGGCAGGGTATCGATCGCATCCACACCATCGCGAATCTTTTTTACCTTAACATAATCTGTAATGTTGCCCGATTGCATGGCTCCTCTCAAGTTTTCGGTTTATTCTTTATTATCGGCATACTAAACAAAGAGATTTAAGGACAATTGATATTTTATTTTCGGTATTCGGATATTGTCACCGATATATGTCAAACAGGCTTAACCAGGTTGTCACGCTATTGTCACATTGATATATTTAAATTTAATACAAATCTTGGGGGGATACGTATGAGGCTAAAGAATAGAATAATTATGTCTGTGGTTGGCTTGCCGGCGATTACTCTGGTAATCTTACTAATCTTAACATCTTCTCTTTCCCTGGCGGCCGGTTTTATCCAGATCAAGGGCTCGGATACAGAGGTTAATGCGGTACAGCGGATGGCCGAAGTTTATATGCAAAGATATAAGGGCGCGGCCATTGCTGTTACGGGCGGAGGCTCCGGTGTGGGGATTGCGGCTATCATTAATCGTACCACTGACCTGGCCAACTCATCACGGGCCATGAAAGCCCAAGAGCTGCGGCAGGCAAAGGCAAATGGTGTTGACCCCATAGGTATTGTCTTTGCTATAGATGGCCTGTCGGTAATAGCCAACCCGGCCAACAAGGTTAAGACACTGACACTCGATCAAATTGGTCAGGTCTATCGGGGAGAGATCAAAAACTGGAGTCAAGTGGGTGGGCCGAACCTCCCTGTAACCCTTTACGGCCGTCAGCCCAATTCAGGGACATTTATTTTCTTTCGGGAAACTGTAGTCCGCGGGGATTATGCTCAGACTATGAACCAAATGAACGGTAACGCCCAGATTGTTGAGGCCGTAAAGCGCGATAAAGGCGGCATTGGCTATGTAGGTGTTGGCTATGTGGTGGATGATAAAGGCAAGGTAACACCGGGCCTCAAGATCCTGAATGTGGCTAAAGATAGGAATAGCAAGGCCGTGAGTCCTACGGATGTTAAAAACATAGAAAGCGGTGCTTATCCGATTGTGCGTCCCCTCTATCAGTACTTCGATAAGGCAAACAGGGGAAAAGTAGATGGATTTGTCGGGTTTGAACTCAGCCCGGAGGGGCAAAATATAATCTCAAAACAGGGATTTTTCCCGGTTACTGCTGAATACAGAAGGTATAATGCCCGGTATGGTTTCTAAGGCAAATAAATCCCCCCTGCCCCCCTTTAACAAAAGGGGGATGAGGGGGGACTTTAAGCCAGGGAGGTTCAGATGGCAAAAGGCTAAAGAAAGGCTGATAGCCTCTTTTTTCTTTTTTAACGGTATGGTTTCCATTATCATCTTGGCGGGTATATTTTCACTCCTCTTTAGCGAAGGCCTACCGGCCTTCAAAGAAATCCATTTTTCTGATTTTTTACAATCTACCTGGAATCCCACCTCTTATGTAAAAGCTACATATGGCCTGGGGGCCATAATGGTTAGTACGCTCATGGTCACCTTTGGCGCCCTTTTGATCGCGGTGCCGGTTGGTCTGGCCTGCGCAGCTTACCTGGCTGAGATAGCTTCGCCGCGCGTCAGGGAGGTTCTCAAGCCGATTATCGAGATACTGGCCGGAATACCATCCGTGGTATTAGGCTTTTTAGGGATAGTTGTTGTCAATCCACTTATTGCCAGGGCATTTGGCATCCCCAATGGCTTGAACGCCTTAAACGGATGTATCCTCCTGGCCATTATGAGTCTGCCGACTATTATCAGCCTTTCTGAGGATGCCATTGCGGCTGTTCCAAAGACCCACAAGGACGCCTCCTTAGCATTAGGGGCGAGCCGCTGGCAAACGCTGGTGCGCGTCACCATCCCGTCTGCCCTCTCGGGC
Source organism: Thermodesulfobacteriota bacterium (assembly GCA_030017815.1). Lineage (GTDB taxonomy): Bacteria > Desulfobacterota > QYQD01 > QYQD01 > QYQD01 > QYQD01. The sequence continues at coordinate 5,029 of JASEGX010000112.1, forward strand.
ATTATTGCCTCTATCATGCTGGGGATGGGGAGGGCTATCGGTGAGACCATGACTGTTCTTATGGCCACGGGCAACGCCCAGGCCATGCCCCACTCGTTTCTGGATGCCGTGCGCACCATGACGGCCACGATTGCCATCGAACTCGGCGAGGTTCCCTTTGGCTCGGCCCACTATCACGCCCTTTTTGTTATCGGCTTTGTCTTGTTTGTAATGACCTTTCTGGTCAATCTGGTCTCTGATATAATCCTGCAGAAGTACCAGGAGGTAGAACAGTAGTGAAGAAACAGACGGTAGAGACCCTTGGCTTTAATCTGTTTCGCCTTGGTAGCGTTTTTGTGGTCTTGATTTTGGGGGCCATCTTATTTGATATTTTTTATAAAGGTATTGGCGCCATCTCCTGGGAATTTCTGACGGCTGAACCCCGGATGGGGATGACTGAGGGCGGCATATTTCCGGCGATTGTTGGTACGCTCTATATTACGCTGATTACGGCATTATTTTCTGTACCGCTGGGTATGTTTGCCGCCATTTATCTGAATGAATATGCCCGTCAGGGGAAAATTACGCGTATAATACGCCTTTCGATTCGCAATCTCTCGGGAGTTCCCTCTATTGTGTACGGACTCTTTGGAGTGGCCCTCTTTGTTCGGGTTTTGCATCTGGGCACCTCCATACTTTCGGCGGGGTTAACACTGGGGCTTCTTACGCTTCCCTGGACTATTACGGCCAGCGAAGAGGCGCTTAAAACCGTGCCCAAATCATATCGCGACGGGGCCCTGGCCCTGGGAGCCACCAAGTGGCAGGCCATACGTACCAATGTCCTGCCCTATGCCATACCCGGAATGCTTACCGGAACGATTCTGGGGCTGGCCAGGGCCGCGGGCGAGACCGCTCCCATACTCTTTACCGGCGTAGCCTTTTTCCTCCCCTTCTTACCGGACAGTCCCCTTAGCCAGTTCATGGCCCTGCCTTACCACCTATATGTCCTGGCCACCCAGCACCATGATGTGGAAAAGGTAATGCCCCTGGCCTACGGCACTGCCCTTGTTCTGATCGCGTTTGTGGTCGGCCTTAATCTGGCCGCGGTAATTATCCGGTATCATTTTCGAAAGAAACGAGGTTAAGAAAATCTTATGGCGGGAGAAGCCAAGGTCTGGACGGAAGGACTTAATTTTTTTTACGGCGCGAGTCAGGCCCTTCATGATATAAATATCAAAATACCGCCCCATAAGGTCACGGCCTTTATCGGGCCTTCGGGGTGCGGAAAGAGCACCTTTTTGCGTTGCCTGAACCGAATGAATGAGACTATTGTCGGCACGCGCATAGAAGGCAAGGTCTTTATCGAGGGACACGATATATATGATCGTTCTGTGGATGTCGTGGATATCCGGCGACGCATCGGCATGGTCTTTCAAAAGTCCAATCCATTCCCAAAGTCTATTTTTGACAATGTGGCCTATGGCCTGCGTATTGGCGGCTTGAAGGATAAGAATAAACTGGCTGAGGTCGTGGAAAAGGCCCTTATCGATGCTGCTCTCTGGGATGAGGTCAGGGATCGGCTTCAGGAATCCGCTATGGGTCTTTCCGGCGGGCAGCAACAGCGCCTTTGCATCGCTCGGGCTCTGGCGGTTGAACCGGAAGTCCTGCTCATGGATGAGCCGGCATCGGCCCTGGATCCGATTGCCACACAGCGCATTGAAGAATTAATTCACCAACTCAAAGAAAAATATACTATAATTATCGTCACCCATAATATGCAACAGGCGGCGCGGGTATCAGATATTACCGCGTTTTTTTACCTGGGGCGGCTCATCGAGGTTGATGATACGGAGAGGATATTTACCAGACCAAAACTCAAACAGACCGAAGATTACATCACCGGCCGATTTGGCTGATGCTGGAGAGAGACTATGCCCACCACCTTCCAACAAGAACTGGCAAATTTAAAGATCAAGCTCCTGGAGATGTCTTCTCTGGTTGAGGAATTGTTGAAAGACACCATCCTTGCATTCAACAAACGCAATATATACGCGGCCCATTGTGTAATAGACAAAGACGAGGTGATAGACCGGCTGGAAAACGAGATAGACCATCAGTGCCTGAAGCTCCTGGCCCTCCAGCAGCCCATGGCCATAGACCTGCGATTTATAACTACGGCCATGCGAATTAATATCGACCTGGAGCGCATGGGCGACCAGGCCGTTAATATCGCTGAACGCGTTGTCCTGCTGGCCGAAGAGCCTTTTATGATTAAACCTCTGGGGTTGAACAGGATGGCCGGTCATTGCCAGGAGATGCTACGGGAGGCCATAGATGCCTTCGTTAATCAAGATACCCATATCGCTGAGTCTGTTTGCGCGCGGGATGACGCTATAGATAACCTTTACCTAAAAGTAGTCTGTGACATACTGGAACACATGATGAATGACCCATCAACAATTACTCAGGGGGTTCACCTCCTCATCGTTGCCCTTAATCTGGAGCGCATAGCCGATCTGGCTACCAATATTGCTGAAGAGGTCATCTTCGTGGTCGAAGGCCGGGTCATACGACACATTGGCGAGCAAGGGAAGGAGGGAGTGACGCAGGCTTAAGTTCAAAGTTTAAAGTTCAAATCAATGCCAAAGTTTAAAACGTCACTGGTCACTGGTCATTAGTCATTGGTTAAGTTGGAAATATGGATCACTTTTACCAGTGACAAATGACTATTGACTATTGACGTCCACTATCTCACCGGCCAGGCCCTT
>JASEGX010000113.1 GCA_030017815.1 Thermodesulfobacteriota bacterium
ATCGCATCGGTTGAATTGTCACCATGTAAACACTTTTGAACGTTACCAATATCTTGGTAGGTCAGGGCGAATCGCTATTCACACAACGAATGTTCCGAGTTTTCAAAAATGTACCAAAAGTTCAATCTATTGTTTTGAAAATGGCAAGGAAGTTCCCTATGAAACTAAGTCCGCATGGCGTGAAGATAGTTCCTGGATAATGGAAATTATTGACCCTAAAGTCGAGGCGTGAAAATGTACCTGCTACCCACACAAAATGAGAGAGAACCTAAAGTTTTTTCATTGAGCCGCATGAAACACCAGGCTCCTGTCTGGTGATGTAGCGGCTGCCCGAAGGGCGCAAGCAAAAAGCTTGGTGTTCAAAGATGCCCCCCGGCTCCTGCCGGGGGAGTTTCACTATAAAAAAATTCGATAGTCGGTATTCAGCGCTTTTGCGAAAATTTTAGCGTTCTTCTTGCCGATCGGCCTTTTCCCGTTTTCCATTTCACTGATGTGACGCTGTGGAATGCCCGTCATCTCGGCAAGCTTCACCTGCGATATCCCTTCTTTGCCCCGCGCTCCAGCCAGAATACGGCCCGGTAATTGTTCATCAGCATATTCCGGGAATGCCGCACGCCAGGGAATGGCATCACCGGGAAAAGACACCTCTGTGAAGCCCAAAGACTTCAATGCATTAACGGCCTTCTTTTTGTGTTTCACTGGACCGCTAAAACGCAATTCAATGTTTCTGATATGGCGCTTTCTCATGGGTTCCGGCATAAACCACCTCAATAAACCTATCTTTTTTATTCTTAAGCTCCCAGACGGCAACATACGTCGGTCGGCCCTTTTTCAAATGACAATGATAACGATCTCTCGTCAGGGCGCTGTAGTTTGGCCAGTTGCCCCTGACAGGGCCATTTACCTCAATTTCTTTGATCAACGCAATCAATGAATCCCTGACCATCTGTGGGAGTTTCGCAATTTGTTTCCCGGCTTCCCGGCTGATCGTTACCGTCCATTTCATGGGAATATATACCACTATTTAGTATAGATCAAGAATTTAAATTGACTTGGACAGGGATAAAAGCGGTAACCTGCCCAAGGTGTTCATTTTTGGGGTCGGCAAAACCAGATAATCTCCTTATCGGTTGAAGGGTGGCCTTATTAAATTCCTTACCGTTTCCCGGAATCGTCCGGCCTCCAGCCCCGCCCTTTACATTCTACCGCCCGAACCCTATTTTGGGTTTAGGGCTTTCACCCCTGTATTCGACCTCTTTCTCAATGGCCCCGATAATATTGTCGTGACTTACGGCTTTTCCCGATGAAAATCTATACCGCTGCCACACGGCCTTTATGTCTCCCGGAGTGAGGTTGTTTATGTCTGTAATACGGCCTTTCTGCTCAGGCGTAAGTCTCCTCCGCGCCGTCCCGAAATACTTCTGATACAGGCTCACCCTGCCCTCACGGGTCAGCGGCTTGAACTCCACCTTCCACTGAAACCGCCGCATGGCGGCCTTATCCAGGTTGTAAAGCAGATTGGTGCAGCATATCAGAATGCCCCGGTAATTCTCCATCTGGGTCAGGAGTTCATTTGTCTGGCTCACTTCCCAGGAACGGTGGGCGCTCTCCCGGTTGATGAAAAAGGAGTCCGCCTCATCCAGAAAGAGCACGGCCTTCTCGCGTTCGGCTTCATCAAAGGCGTCGCGTATGTTTTTCTCTGTCTCTCCCAACCACATACTGACGAGTTCAGAGGCCCGCTTTATAATCAGAGGCATGCCGAGTTCAGCCGCCAGATATTTGACAAACTCGGTCTTTCCTGTGCCGGGTCTGCCCCAGAAAAGTAGATTCAGCGAACCCCTTTCTTCCTGAGCTTTCTCACTATCCCGTCCGGCAAAGGCACGCGCGGCCTGTAACAGCAGATTGATCTCCACATCCACATTAAGCGCGCTTATGTCATAACGATTCGTTAGCGAATTAAGAGGCCGCTTGAATCCCTGGCCTATGAGTTCCTCATGCCTGGTGAGCAACTCTTCCAGCATCTCCCGGACGGTCTTTTCATCTGCGTTCTTCGGTGACAGAATGGATTTTACGGCATCCAGGGCAGAGGCAATACCGGCGGCGTTGACCTCGTACTTTGCCGCCAGTTTGCGGATATCATCTCTGGTGAGAAACCGTTTTAAGGGATGCTTTGCTGTGAGATTGATCCAGACATTCTCCCTTTCACGGCCGGTAAACTTCTTAAAATGAAGGCTATACGAGAAACGCCTCAGCAGGGACGTCTCCATAAATTGCCTCTCATTCGTAATCCAGATAACCTTTGTCCTGACGTGATCAAAGAAATCGTTCAGCCATCCCTTTTCCATGGTATCACGGGTCGTTAAGAACATATACCGGGTATTGAGGAGCGTATCCGCCTCATCCACGATCAGCACTCCCCGGTCCGGCGGCACTGTCGCCGTAGCCGCATGCAGGGCCAGCCGCCTGGCAGAAACATCCCCGTCTTCTCCATACTGGACAAAAAAGGCCTGTTTCCTGCAAACGGCAACCACTGCCCGGGCAAATTCTGTCTTTCCGGTGCCTGCCTCTCCATAAAGCAGGATATGGCACGGCATAGTAGAGGAGAGAAGCGAACGTATGATATTTATCTTGGCTTCAGGTATATTGAAGCTCCCGACAGCATACGTTGTCCCCGTATCCGTCCGGCAGTATTTTTCGGCCAGAGGCGTATCAGTCATGCCGGACAGATATTCGACAATCTCATCAGATAAAGAATAGTACGGGGTGTGTCTCACGTCATTATCCCCAATCACCCCAGCCTGAATGAGTTTGCCCTTCTTTCCCAGCGCCTTAGTCACTCTCGTAAGCGAGATGCCTGTGACGGCAGAGATAAAATTAAGGTACTCAGGCAGTTTGTAACCATTACAAAGATTCTCAAAGGTAGCATCCTGCGTATAGCAATAAAGGAGAAAAAGTATCTCCATCTCGTCTTCCTTGAGCTGGAACAGGTTCTTGAGATTCGAGACCTCCTTGGCAAAGACACCGCCGTCAAAGTCCCTGCCGGTTCCATATTCATCACTCCACAACCGGCCAAGAAATTTGTCCAATTTTCCTTTCTTGATGTTTATCTTATGGCTATTTATGTCCCTGATAATATCGTATGCCAGAGTCTCTTCATCGTACAACTCTTCGATATGTTCCTCGTACAGACCTGAGTGGCCTCTTGTGGAGTTTTCTAGATACAGGTATTCCACCAGCCTGCGTCTTGCCCCTATGCTGAGGAGCGACAGCACAAACTGAAGGAATCTTGGTGTAAGGTTATGCCTCCCCAGCAGCCTATCAGCGTATTCAATCAACTTGGCCCGGACAGGGAATCCCAACTCTATCCCGTTTCCTATTTTGATCACGGCGTCTTCTCTGGACGCCCTTCTTCTCCTGCGTCGCATAAAACGCACCTCCTCAAGTTTATTTCTGCGTGAATATAGCCGATGAGGTAGGACAGATAGTGTCTTACCAAAAAAATAAGGGGGAGGCGCAATCAATGACCAAATTTAAACCTCAGCACCAGAGACTTCTCTTTATTGATTCAGAGGTCCGAAAGGGAACGTACCCGAATTGCAGCACCCTGGCCGAGAGATGGGAGACGAGCACCAAGACCATTCAGAGGGACATAGACTATCTCAAATGGCAGATGGAAGCGCCTATAGCCTACGACCCGGCTCGGCGCGGTTATTACTACACGGAGAAGAGTTACCGGCTGCCCGCCATAGACATAAACGAGAGCGACCTCTTTGCCATATACATCGCGGAAAAGGCGCTCAAACAGTATGAAAACACCCCGATATACCGGAAGCTCGTCTCAGTATTCGAGAAGATAGAAAATCTGCTGCCGGAAAAGGTCTCGATCCGCCCCTCCTGGGTTGAAAACCGGTTCTCGGTCTTCTGCGACCGGATGACGAGGATCGATCCGGCCATCTGGGACACCGTGTTTACCGCCCTGCGAGAGCAGAAGACGGTTTTGATTTACCATCAGGCACCGGGGTGGGAGGAGCCCATGCCGAGGGACATTGATCCCTACCATGTGGTTAGCTATCAGGGCGAATGGTATGTGGTTGGCTTCTGCCACTACAAGGAAGAGGTACGCACGTTCGGCATGTCGCGTATCAAAAAGGCCAAGATACTTGACCGGCACTTTGAAATCCCTGCGGGCTTTGATTTTGAAAAACTCGCCGGAAGCCACTTCGGCATAATATGGGGTGATAAAGAGTATAAGGTCAGGATTCGGTTCTCAGCCAACCACGCGCCTTATATTAAGGAAAGGGACTGGCATCCCACGCAGACCACCAAGGAAAATAAAGATGGCAGCGTCGTCCTCTCCTTTAAAACCAACCATCTCTTTGAGGTGAAACGCTGGGCGCTCTCCTGGGGTGCCGGAGCCAGGGTGCTTGGGCCTAAGGAACTGGTGGGGGAAGTGAAGGAGGAGATCAAACGCACCAGGACATATTACAACTTTTAGCCCTTCTCTGTCTTTCTTTCTCTAACCATCGGCAAGACCCATGGTAACAGGAAAAATGCCGGGCAGGCGGCAAAAAAGGTCAGGAGAAAAAACGGGGCATAACCAAGGTGCTCGGCGCCAAAGCCACTCAATGCCCCGGATATCACCCGGCTGAAGCTGAATATAGTGCTGAAAAAGGCGTAATGGGTGGCGCTGAATCTTTTATCGCAAAGCCTCATTAAGAAGGCCAGAAAGGCAGCCGTACCCAGCCCACCGGTAAAACTCTCCACCAGTGACGCCCCATAGACGGCAAACTTGCTGCCGGTGGCCAGGGCCGCATAGGCATAACCCAGGTTAGAAACGGCCTGTAATGCCCCGAGCACCCAGATGGCCCGGCCGATCCCCCACAGGGTAGTCAGCCACCCACCCATAATCGAACCAACTATGCTGGCAATAGGCGCCAAGGTCCCGGAAATAAGGCCGATCTCTATCCGGGTGAACCCCCGGTCCACCCAGAAAGGACTGATCATCGGCCCCATCATGGCGTCTCCGACCTTAAAGAGCAGGATAAAAAGCGCCAGCATGAAAAAATTTGGCCTTTTTAAGATACCCCGTAAGGGCGATGTCCAGGAATCGATTATTCCTGCCTGCCTGGCCGGATGTGCCCCTTCACGTTCCTGATGACAACCGGGCCAGAAAAAGACTAAAGCCGCTACTGACGCCATAAGTATGAAAAGGCCGATAAACGCCCCATCCCAGCCGATAAAGGCGCTCAAGGCCACAACACCGCCGCCGGAGAGTATAAGCGCAACACGGTAGGCGCCGCTCCGGATACCGTTGGCCACACCCAGTTCCCCTTCCTCCAGGATGTCAATGGTATAGGCATCTATGGCTATGTCCTGTGTGGCCGAGGCCAGGGCCATGACTCCCATAACCACCCACAGAAAGATTCCGGGTTGAGCGGGGTCAATCTGCCGGAGGGCCAGGACAGCGAGACCAATAGTTAGCTGGGCAGGCACCATCCAGTAGTGTCTCTTGCCAAAACGATCCGTCAAGGGCGCCCACAAGAGCTTCAGGCTCCAGGCCAGACCTACCAGGCTGAGCAGTCCGATATTCTCCAGGCTCATTTGGTTGGAACGAAAATAGACCGAGAGGGCATTATTGATAAGGCCAAAGGGGACGCCCTCGGCAAAATAAAGGAGGCTGATTACCGCTAGTTTACGGCCGGATAGGCCTATGATGTTCTGCAGCCGCATCTCAAATCCGAAATGGATTGGGGAGTAGAAAGGCAAACCCCGTTGCCTTTCTACTCCTTTGCCGGAGAGGTCTTGTCAGAGGAAGGCTTATCAGATGTATTTTCCTTAGGACTTGCATTGCCGGCATTATGCCCGGCATAGTCAGTTACATACCAACCGCTTCCCTTTAAATGGAAGGAGCTGCAAGAGATCACCTTCTTTAGCTGGCCGGAGCAATGGGGGCAAACCGTTAAGGAAGCGTCGGAAAGTTTCTGCCAGGCTTCGGTGACCTTAGCACAGGATTGGCATTGATACTCGTAAATAGGCACTCTGTTCTCACCTCCTTAACATCGTGTGCTATACAATGATTTTGATAATGTTTTAAAACTGGTTCCAGCCCGGATATACGTACCTTTCTCAAAATATCAGACGTAATCTGGTGCACTCTCTTCTCTTCACCCGCCTTCTCTTCTCCCGAGGCATAAAAACTGTGTAAGAAACGCCTGAAACGGGCGATATGCACCAGTTCGTGGGTAACGACATAGAGGACTAAAGGAAAAAGGGCGACTGCTTTCTCCCTCTCCAGGGCATTGAGTATCTCATGATCGTGCAGACAAATCTTGTAATACTCATACCACCCTATCCCGGAAGGAGACTGAGAGGGGTCCTGCCGATACCGCATCACCTGGGCAAAGACACCGGAAACTATCTCTTCCTCTGCCAGGTCCTTGAGTGTTCTGATATCATAAGGGGCCGCCTTCCAGTCCGTGGAAGAGAACTTAAAGAAATCACTGGCTATATCTTCAGCCAGGTTAACGGCCTCATCCACGATATGTAAATGACTCTGGCAAAAATAGACCGGTTTCATGCAATTATACTAATTACTGATCGATCCCTTGTCAATCTTTCCGGCCTCACGCCCTCTGGGATAAGAACCCAGCCATTTGAAATAAGAACATTCCCGAGCCATCTTTTCCAGCGCCTTTCGTACCGGTTCGTCACTATAATGGCCTCCCAGGTCAACAAAGAAGAGATACTGCCATGGTTCCCCCTTCTTGGGACGGGACTCTATCTTACTCATATTTATGTTGCGTTCAGATAATACGCGTAAAATCTCCACGAGTGAGCCCGGCCGGTCCGCCACGCCAAAGAGGAGCGAGGTCTTATCCCGGCCTGACAGCGGCATACTCTGTTTGGAAAGGACCACAAAGCGCGTGGTATTGCCCACATAGTCTTCAATCCGCCGGGCGGCTGTTTGCAGTTTATACAGCCTGGCCGCTATATCCGGGGCGATGGCCGCCGTATCAGGATCTTCAGCCGCCTGTTGGGCTGCTGCCGCCGTGCTGGAAACCTCCTTAAGAGGGATCGCCGGCATATTATCGCGCAACCACTGCCGGCATTGAGCCAACGGCTGGGGATGCGAATATATAACTTTTATATCGGCAATCTGTCCGGATTGGTTAACCAGATCAAGCTGAACCTCCTGATAGACCTCACCGCAGATCTTCAAGTCATACTTATACAGGGCATCTAATGTCAGATTAACCGTGCCCTCGGTCGAATTTTCAATGGGCACGATACCGTACTGGCACCTGTCTCTGGCCACTTCTGTAAAAACTTCTTCAATGGACATGGCAGGGTGGAAACGATGCTCTTTGCCGAAATACTTCAAGGCCGCCAGATAACTGAAAGTGCCCCGTGGCCCCAGATACGCTACCGTTTCCTTTTGCTGAACGGAACGGCAGGCAAAAAAGATCTCTTGAAAGATAGAAACCAGGCTCTTCTCTGGAAACGTGCCGTTATTCAGCCTGGTAACCCGCTCTAAAATATCCTGCTCGCGCTTCGAGTCATAAAAATTGAGAGACTCTTTTAATTTTAAACGACCTATTTGAAAGGCGAGCCCGGCCCTTTTACCAAGCAGATCGACAAGCTTGTCGTCAAGCTTGT
>JASEGX010000114.1 GCA_030017815.1 Thermodesulfobacteriota bacterium
GGACACGCAGACCTTCCTCTCCCTTGACGCTTAGTTTATTGGCCTGGTAATAAAAATGAGCAGCCGAATCATAAATACCCAACTCCCGAAAGGCGCCGGCTAAATAATAGAAAAAAGCGCCGTCCTTTAACCCGGTTATTATTTTATCGTTCTTACGATAGGCATTAATGATCTCTGCATATTGCCGGCGGGAAAGAAGGTCTCTGGCCTGACTGGAAAGCGCTTCCTGGCCTACATCCAGGACTGAAGCCAGATACGCGGACTGAGGGTATCTTTCTATGAAACGCTGTACCCAGCCTATACTCTCTGCCGTATTTCCAGCTTCATAGTAACTTAACGCCAGCCGGGCCATGGCCTCTTCCGCTAACGGGTATTTCTGAAGTTTTTCTATCAAATCAAGATAAGGACGGGTATCAAACGACACCTTCTCTCCTTGCATTGTTTTATCCGGCCATTTTATCCGTTCGATCAGCCGGTAGCGGGCCAGGACTGCGCCCTCACTCTGAGGATAGAAGTTGGTCAAAAAGGTATAAAGCTTTATGGCTTCCTGAATTTTCCCCTCTATTTCGTAGGCCTCGGCTATCTTATAAATGGCCAGATCATTTTTATCATCATTCGGAGTTATATTTATATAACGGAGAAAATCGGCACGGGCCGGGGCGTACTGTCTGGCGGCCAGTTCAACCTCTCCCCTGAAGAATAAAACCACCGGCCAGCGCTGATGGGCATCAGGCCAAAACTTCAGTAGCTTCTCCAAATTCTGTGCCGCCTGTTCATAAGACTTTTTGTGGATATAGACCTCAATTAGTCCTAAATATGCCTCGCCTATTATCTTGCTCTGGGGGAATTTTGATATAACTTTCTGGAACTCTCCTTCAGCCTTGTCCAACTGCCGGGCTGAGAGGCATATTTTCCCCTGGTAAAAAAGGGCATAAGGGATATAGGGCGTGTTCTTATAGTTTTTGCCGACCAGGTTAAAATAAGCTAATGCCTCATAATCATAACCCATTTCCTGATAAAGCCGGCCTAGTTGGAGATAGGCCCTGGGGACCTCGGCAGAATACGGATACTTGTGTATAGCCGTCTGGTAAGCTTCGATGATAGAACGAAAATGGGAAGCCAGGTTCGGTCTATACTTGTAGAAATAACAATCTGCGAGGAGAAAATAAGCCTTTTCTGCCGAATCGCCGTACTTGCCGTTCTCAATAACCTTCTCATAAACGGATATGGCCTCATCATAGTAGCCTTGCTGAAAATTGATTGCCGCCTTTTCCCAAATCTCCGTCAGATGTGACGGAACTTTTTCTTTTCCCTGGGCTTGGGCCTGTCCGACGGGCCCGCCGGCTATGGATACCCAGGCCGCCAGAAGAAAAACAAAAATCGATCTATTTACCCTTCTGGGTTTCATACATACTCTCGGTTCTCTAAAAAATAAATAGACTAGACACCCTGCCAAAGGAGAGAGCAAGGAGTATGCCACAAGTGGTCAAGACGGGACTTATCTCGTATATACAAATAGTTACGTATGTAGAGATTATCAGACGCCCACCCTCAGTGGGTAAGGCCAGGGGAGGTTAGCGAACGAAAAAACTCTTTTATTACAATGTATTAACGAATAAGGGAGCAATAGAAGACGCCAATGTCTTTTGTCAAGAAAGGGCTATGTAGTCAATTTTTTGACAAATGCTCAATTATCCATGGGATTGGCAGGCTTCATTAGTTTTTGCTTTTTCATCTTCTCAATAAGAGTCGTCCGGTTGAGATTGAGCAATTGTGCGGCCTTATTTTTTACCCAGCCAGCCCGATCTAATGCCTGCAGGATTAGATTCTTTTCAAACTCGTTAACGGCAGCATGCAGGTAAAGGCCTTCTTCAGGAAGAGCATTATGTTGTTGTGGTTGGGCAGTATCCTTCTTACGATGGGCCAGTAATCTTTCCGGTAAGTCGCGTATGGTGATCTTATCATCATTGGCAAGTATGATCAGTCGCTCAATCATGTTTTCCAGCTCGCGAACGTTTCCCGGCCAGTCATAAGACATGAAGCATTGCATGACCTCTTTAGAAATAGATTTTATATTTTTCTTCTTACTCTTGTTAAATTTTTCCAGGAAATGATGCACCAGAAGAGGAATATCACCGGCGCGTTCTCTCAAGGGCGGGACATGGATAGGAATAACATTAAGCCGATAATAAAGATCTTCCCTGAATCGCCCGTTTTCCACGGCCTCTTCCAGATTTTTATTGGTGGCGGCGATGACCCGGATATCTGTTTTAATGGTTTTGGTTCCTCCGATACGTTCAAACTGGTGGCCTTGCAGGACGCGCAAGATTTTTACCTGGAGGTTGGGGCTCATATCGCCTATTTCGTCCAGAAAAATAGTCCCGTTATGGGCCAGTTCAAAGCGCCCGATACGCGTGCGAATGGCATGTGTAAAAGCGCCTTTTTCATGGCCAAATAACTCGCTCTCCAGCAGCTCTTCCGGGATAGCGCCACAGTTGACCGGGATAAACGGCTTATCCCGGCGATCGCTTTGGTAATGAATGGCATGCGCAATCAATTCTTTCCCGGTCCCGCTCTCTCCCATTATCAGGACCGTGCTGTCCGTCTGGGCCACCTTATCAATAAGGCGGAAAACCTCACAGATCTTTTCACTGTCTCCAACGATATTTTCGTAAGCGTATCTGGTAGTAAGTTGTTTTTTTAGAGTGGTATTCTCCCGTTTTAAGTTCCGGTAATCAAGAGCCCTTTCAATACCCACCAGTATCTCTTCCGATTTGACCGGCTTGGTCAGATAATCAAAGGCGCCTAATCGAATGGCCTCAACCGCGTTTTTGATAGTGCCGTAACCGGTGATGATAATACACATAGACTCCGGTGAATTTTCAGTAATATATTTCAGCAGTTCCATGCCATCCTTTTTGGGCATAGCCAGATCTGTCAAAATTATGTCATAAAAGTTGTCATTAATCTTAGCGACGGCTATTGCCCCGTCAGACGCAGTATCCACGGTATAGCCGTTAGACCGCAAAATTTCAGCAATGCCGTTTAAAACAGCCGGGGAATCATCTACAACGAGAATCGTCTCATTTCCCATAATTAACCCCTTTTTATAATTACGTATTGTCAAAAGATTAACCACAGAGGACACAGAAAATTTCTCTGTGCACGCTGTGGCCTCTGTGGTTAATAGCTAACCGTCAAAAATGCTTATACTAGTCAACCCGCCTGACTTAACTAGCCGGGCTAAGGAGTTATATATCAAGTGGTTAACGGGTGTCAATTATTTTATCATTCATTGTAGAAAATTACATAATAAATACCCTGGTTGTCATTAAGTGTCAATTATCCGTACATAACATAACGACAAAATATAGACCATGAGTATCTTTTCACTTGCAGTTAATACCTGTATAAATTAAAGTGCACCGGCAGATGTCATTTGCAGCGCCAAGCTATAAAAGAGGGAGTGGCAACGACTTGGTGTGCGTCCTTTTAAATTCGAAATCCGAAGCACGAAATTCGAAACAATATCGAATCACCGAAATGAGAAATTCAAAACGAATTAGCTCCGCCGCAGTTTGGGACATTCTTAGATTTGAAAATTCGAATTTGTTTCGAGTTTCGATATTCGAATTTCGGATTTGGGGGATCTAAAATAAAGAACCTTTAATAAAGGCCATCAACTAACTGAAGTACAAGGGGTGAAATTTGAACTTCGTTGACTTAAAGCGCCAGTATTTGGCCTACAAAGAAGAAATTGACCAGGCCATAGCCGCGGTTTTGAACTCGGCCCGGTTCATAATGGGGCCGGAGATAAAAGAACTGGAAGAACAGCTTGCCGCCTATGTAGGGGTGAAGCACGCCATCGGTGTCAGTTCCGGGACTGATGCCTTGCTTTTAGCCCTTATGGCTTACGATATAACGCCAGGGGACGAAATTATAACTACCCCCTTTAGCTTTATTGCCACAGCCGAGGTCATCTCCCTGTTAAAGGCCAAACCGGTCTTTGCAGACATCGAAGACAGCACCTACAACCTTGACCCCGCGAAAATAGCCGCGATAATAGAAGAGAAGAAGAAAGCAGAAGAATTCAGGATTAAGGGTATTATAGCCGTAAGCCTGTATGGTCAATGTGCAGATTTTGACGCCTTAAATTCTATAGCCCAAAAACATGGTCTTTTTGTCTTAGAGGACGCCTGTCAATCCTTTGGCGCAACCTATAAGGACAGGCGATCCTGTTCCCTTACTGACGTGGCGGCCACATCATTTTTTCCTTCAAAACCACTGGGCTGCTATGGCGATGGGGGGATGGTGTTTACCAGTGATGATTCCTTAGCCGGGAAGGTGCGTCACCTGCGCGAACACGGTTCTCAGAAAAGATATGAGCACAAGTATGTCGGGTTAAACAGCCGCCTGGACACCATTCAGGCGGCTGTTTTGATTGCTAAGTTCAGGCACTTTGAAGATGAGCTTATTTTGAGGCAGAAATGCGGGGCGTACTACACGGAAAAATTAAAGGACCTCCAACCAACGGTAATCCCACCCGCCATCTTGGCGCATAATAAAAGCGTCTATGCCCAATATTCCATCCGGGTAAAAAGACGTGACCATCTGGCTGAGTCGCTCAAGAAAGATGGTATCCCCACCGCTATCCACTATCCAAAACCCCTGCACCTGCAGGCAGCCCTCGATTATCTGGGACACCGTCCGGGAGATTTCCCTGTCTCTGAAGCCGTGGCCGGGGGAATACTATCCCTTCCTATGCATCCTTTTCTTACGGAAGACGAGCAATCCTTTATTGTGGACAGGATCGCCTCAGCATTGGCTTAGTTACCTTTTAACGGCCAAGAGGTTCCTAACACAGATATAGGCTAATACCGGCCATCCGGCGATAACTGCAATCCAGAGCAGTAAACCGAGAAACCCCAGTCCACACATGGTTACGGATCACTATTTCGTCTAGTTACGCTATTGTCAAGCAGGCAAAACGCCAGTAGCAATCAGCCTGATCGCAATATACGATAGCCGTGCCGAAACAATCAAAATTGCCTTCCGCGCGCTGGATGGCCCTGACGGCGTCTGCAAGCGTGAGGTCCTCGATAGAGATGTTCAAATCTTTGGCCCTTTTTGTCGCCATAGCCTTGGCCTTCGCCGTAACGCCGGCCCCTCCTTGCTTCACTGCCGCTGGGGCCTTTGGCTTTTGGGCCTTCGCCGCCGACCCTACCTTAGCCTTTACCGCCGCCTCTTTTTTAGCTTTTGCCACCATAGTTAAATAACCTCCCTGTTTTTAAATGGTCATAAAAAATCATACGATTATTCTTATTCGTTGACAACTGTTTTCTTGATATCTTAAACTTTAATTAAGTTGAAACAACGAACTAAAATTACACAATTTTCTTGTCGGATTTTTTTATAATTATAGTTAAAGAAAATTGCCATGACGTACAAAAAAATCTTATCCGCAGTCAATGAACACCTGAATGCAGAAATCTCGGCAAGGTATGCAATGAGCCTGGCGCGGGCCTGCGAGGCAAAGTTCTACCTGTGTTTTGTGGCGGAAAAGGGGATGTCCAGAGCCGGCCTGGAACGGGCCGGGGATGCCATGAAGAGACTATTTAATGCGGCCCTGGCTATGGGCCTTCAGGTGGAGAGCATCACAGAGACCGGAGACCCGGTGCAAGAGATTAACAAAATTGTCAGGCAAGAAAAGATCGACATAGTTTTTGCCTCCACGCGGAGGGAAGATATTAAGAAAAGATTCTATGCCGGCACTATTGCCAGAAGCCTCTCTTTAAAACTCCCCTGCTCCGTGGCCCTGGTGCGGGTGGTGCATATGGGGAAGATACACCCCCGTAAGATACTCGTCCCCCTGAAGGCCAGGATTGACCACATAGCAGAAAGGGCGTACCTCACATCAAAGATAGCTCAGGGTTTTGGTGCAAAGGTGTTCGTCTTTCATGCCACAAAGCCCATGACCAGGTTCTTCCATGGCGAGATACATCTGACCCCGGCCCAATGGGAAAAGAGATTGCCGGGAGACATCTCGGATTTTATAGGGCACATCCGGAAATATAAGATTGAGATTGAAGGCCGGTTTTCGCCCGGCGCCACAGCCCGGAGTATAACCATAGAGGCGGCGGCCAAAAGGCACGACCTGATAATAATGGGGGCCAGCCAAAGGAACCTGTTAAGTGCGGTTCTGAAAGGCAACCCCGTGGAAGATGTCCTGAGAACGACACCCTGCGACCTCATAATCCTGAGCCCCCGACATGAAGATTAATAACCTCACCAAAGACGAAGTCCTCCGCCATCTTCTCACATCAGAAAGCGGCCTCACCGAAGAAGAGTCCAAAAAGCGGTTTATGGAATTCGGCCCCAATGAGATCAGAGAGGTAAGGAAGACTTCCTTATCCATCCGTTTCCTGGGACAGTTTACCCATTTTCTGGCTGTACTCCTCTGGATAGGGGCCGGGCTGGCTTTTTTATCAGAATATCTGCACCCCGGAGAGGGGGTGCTGACCCTCGGGCTGGCCATAGTGGGTGTAATATTCATCAACGCCGTCTTTACATTTATACAGGAATACAAGGCGGAAAAATCCATTGAGAAATTAAGACTTCTTCTCCCTTTTCAGGTGAAAGTAATAAGGGAAGGGAGAGAAAGGGAGCTACCAGCCAGAGAGATAGTACCGGGAGATTTAATTATCCTTTCCGAAGGCGACAAGGTGCCGGCGGATGCCAGGCTCATAGATACCACCTATCTTATGGTAAACAATGCCCCTCTTACCGGCGAATCTGAGGCCGTGTTTTTGAATCATGAACCCAGTGAGGAGGAACTGATAGCAAGCCGAAATATCGCCTTTGCCGGAACGACCGTGGTGAGCGGCTCCGGGAAGGCCATAGTCTTTGTCACCGGTATGCGGACCGAGTTTGGCCGTATAGCCCACCTGACCAGCGCCGTGGAAGCCGGTCTAAGCCCCCTCCAGAAAGAGATTATTAAAGTGACCAGGATCATCGCCTTTTTAGCCACCATAACGGGTGTTGTCTTTTTCGTGATCGGGCACCTCATTGGAAGGGGATTCTGGGAAAACTTTATCTTCGCCGTGGGTATAATCGTGGCCAATGTGCCGGAAGGGCTGCTCCCCACCGTCACCCTCTCCCTGGCCATGGGAAGCCAGAGGATGGCCAGGAAAATGGCCCTGATAAAGACCCTTACCTCGGTCGAAACCCTGGGCTCGGTGACCGTTATATGCACAGACAAGACCGGAACACTTACCCAGAACCGGATGGAGGTAAAAAAAATATGGACGGTCGATGAGCAGCAGTCCACAGTCAACAGCCTGATGAGAATAGCCTACTTTTGTAACAATGCCCGGATTATTGATGGAGAATACAAAGGAGATCCCACAGAAATCGCGCTCTTAAAGGCGGCAAGGGAGGCGGTTGGGGATTTAAAGACGGAACGGATAGCGGAAATCCCCTTTGATTCCGAAAGAAAGCGGATGACCACGGCTTATAAGAAGTCAGAAGTCTGGAGTCAGAAGTCAGAGGGAAAAAGTGAATTTCTATCCCTTACAAAAGGCGCCTTGGAAAGCGTACTTCCTTTATGCAGCTACATGCTGACCAATG
>JASEGX010000115.1:0-6600 GCA_030017815.1 Thermodesulfobacteriota bacterium
CCTCGTAACGATCCCCTAAGTCCGACAGGCTCCTAAATAAGTTTTTGTGCAGGAAGGGAAGATGGACAAGGCTATTAAAATAACCTTAAAGAAGAGCGCTATCGGGCGGCCCGGGTCCCAGCGTTTGGTGTTACACGGGCTTGGTTTGACCAGAACCGGCAAGACGGTGGTGCGTAAGGATACACCGGAGATTCGAGGAATGATCCGTAAGGTTATCCATTTAGTTGAAGTACAGGAGTAGATGATGACGACTTTACATGAGCTTAAGCCCTCCTCCGGCTCGAAGAGAAAGAGAAAACGTGTCGGGCGTGGAGAGGGTTCCGGCCACGGGAAGACTGCCTGCCGGGGTACAAAGGGACAGAAGGCGCGATCGGGGGGAGGTATCTCTCCCGGGTTTGAAGGCGGGCAGATGCCTCTTCAGCGGCGCTTGCCCAAACGCGGCTTTAGGAATATTTTCCGAAAAGATTATACTATCATTAACCTTCGCGACCTGGCCAGGTGCGGGGATATTAGCGTAATCGGCCTGGAAGAGATGAAAAAGGCGGGGCTGATAAAAAATCGGGATGCCCTGGTAAAGGTATTGGGCATGGGCGAGGTACAAAGGGCTTTGACCGTTCGCGCCCACAGGATTAGTGAGGTCGCCCGTCAGAAGATTGAATCGGTGGGTGGAACTATTGAGGTTATAGGTTAAGTGCTGGGCGGTTTTCAAAATATAGCGGGAATCGCAGAACTCAGGAAGCGTATATTTTTTACGCTGATGATGCTGGCCGTTTTCCGGATTGGGGCACAGATACCTACTCCGGGCATTAATACCGAGGCGCTGGCTGCCTTTTTTGCGGCAACGCAGGGGACACTTTTTGGTCTGTTTGACATGTTCTCCGGTGGGGCGCTGGAAAAGTTTTCAATCTTTGCCCTGGGTATTATGCCCTATATCAGCGCTTCGATTATCCTTCAATTGTTAACAGTGGTTATTCCGCATCTGGAAAGGCTTTCCAAAGAGGGAGAGGCCGGCCGGAAAAAGATAACCCAATATACGCGTTATGGGACGGTACTCTTAAGCATTATACAAGGACTTGGGATCAGTATAGGTCTGGAAAGTATGGCCGGGCCGTCCGGTGAGGCCGTAGTGATTTCTCCGGGATGGGGATTCCGGTTAATGGCGGTTATTACGCTGACCTCTGGTACGGCCTTCATTATGTGGTTGGGGGAGAAGATTACAGAGAGGGGTATCGGTAATGGCATATCTCTGATCATATTCGCCGGTATTGTAGCCAGGCTGCCTTCGGCAATTATCAATACCTTTCGGCTTATGGGGACCGGCGCTATCGGCGCTATATCCGTACTGTTCTTAGTTGCTTTGATGGTATTGGTAGTAGGCGTTATTATATTTATGGAACGGGGTCAACGCAGGATCCCGGTGCAATATGCAAAGCGGGTGGTAGGACGGAAAATGTACGGCGGTCAGAGCACGCATTTGCCGTTAAAAGTAAATACGGCAGGCGTTATCCCACCTATTTTTGCCTCATCCATAATTATGTTTCCGGCTACTATAGCTAATTTTATCAATATCCCCTGGGTGCAAAAAGTGGCTCAGCTTCTGTCGCCAGGGAGTATTTTTCATGAGATTCTCTATGTCGGTTTTATTGTTTTCTTTTGCTATTTTTACACGGCCGTTGTCTTTAACCCGGTGGATGTGTCCGAGAATATGAAAAAGCACGGAGGATATATACCTGGTATCCGGCCAGGCAAGAAGACGGCTGAATTTATCGACCGCGTGCTTTCCAGGGTAACTCTTATCGGGGCCTTTTATGTGTCGACTGTCTGTGTCCTTCCCACCATTCTTATAGCCCAGTTTAATGTGCCGTTTTATTTCGGGGGAACGGCTTTACTGATTGTGGTAGGCGTGGCTATGGACACCATAGGGCAGATGGAGACGCATATGGTAGCCAGACATTACGAAGGGTTCTTGAAATCAGGACGGATTAAAGGGCGCAGGTAGGAAATTAAGCGGCTAATAAAATAATTATATAACGTTACCAATAAAAGGGAGAGGGCCATGAATATTATATTTTTGGGACCACCGGGGGCCGGCAAAGGAACGCAGGCAAAAATGCTTATTGAGAAATATGCTGTTCCGCAGATATCTACCGGCGATATGTTTCGTGCGGCGTTGAAAGACAAGACACCACTGGGTATTAAGGCCAAAGAGTATATGGACAAAGGCCATCTGGTGCCTGATGAGATTGTTATTGGATTGGTAGAGGAAAGATTAAAGCAGGATGATTGTAAAAAAGGATATATCTTAGACGGCTTTCCCCGTACGGTGGCGCAGGCTGAGGCCCTGGACAAGGCTCTGGCCAGGATGGGATCCAAGATTGACAACGTTGTTAGCATAGAGGTAGATAACAAGGAACTTGTAAAGAGACTGACCGGGCGACGCACCTGTCGCAAGTGCGGAGCTATGTATCACGCTATCTTTAAACCTCCGGTTAACAAAGATGTGTGTGATAAGTGCGGGGGCGAACTCTACCAGCGGGACGATGATACCGAGAGCACGGTAATGTCCAGGCTGGAGGTCTATGACGCTCAGACTAAGCCCCTTATTGATTATTACCAGAAAAAGGGCATATTAAAATCTATTCTAGGGATAGGCAGTATCGACGATATCTTTAATAAGATAGTGAGCATATTGGGCAGTTGAATTGATATCAAGGAAATCCCGGCAAAAGATAATCTTAAAGTCTCCATGGGAAAATGAAAAAATGAGGGTGAGCAACGCTATCGTTGCTGAAGTCCTGGAGACCTTGCGGGAGAAGATAAGACCTGGAATCGCTACCATAGAATTAGACGAGTCGGCCAGACAGATGGTATGTGCCAGGAAAGCAGAGCCTGCCTTCCTGGGATATAGAGGTTACCCCTTTAGCCTCTGCGTCTCGGTAAATAATGAAGTAGTTCACGGGCTACCCGCTGCGACGCGTATACTTAAAGAAGGAGATATCGTAAGCTTAGACTTTGGCGCGGTTTACGATGGTTATTACGGCGATGCGGCTATAACTGTTCCGGTGGGTAAGGTCTCAGCCGAGGCCGAGTTGCTGATCAGGACTACGGAAGAGGCCCTTTACCTGGGTATACAGGAAGCCAAGGTCACAAACCGGCTGTATGACATTTCCTATGCTATTCAGAAGCATGCGGAAAGCAGAGGGTTCTCGGTGGTCAGGCAATTTGTTGGTCATGGCATCGGAACCGCTCTCCATGAGCCGCCGGAAGTGCCTAATTATGGCCAAACCGGGCAGGGGATAAGGCTTCAAACGGGAATGGTTCTGGCGATTGAACCGATGATTAATGCGGGCAGTTATGAAGTGACTATTTTGAGCGATGGGTGGACGGCAGTGACCAAAGATGGAAGTTTGTCTGCTCATTTTGAACATTGTGTGGCTATTACTGAAGATGGCCCCCGTATTTTGAGCCGGCTTGATAGATTAAATTAGGGGATATTTTATTATGCCTAAAGAAGAGGCCATTGAAGTAGAAGGGAAGGTTGTGGAAACACTGCCCAATGCTATGTTTCGGGTTGAGTTGGAAAACGGCCACAGGATACTGGCGCATATATCAGGAAAAATGAGAATGCATTTTATTAAGATATTGCCGGGAGATAAGGTGAGGGTAGAGCTGTCGCCTTATGATTTGACCCGGGGCCGTATTATTTATAGGGGAAGGTAAGATAATCATGAAGGTTAACCCATCTGTTAAGAAAATTTGTAATAAGTGCGTGATCATTCGAAGGCGGGGTGTAGTTCGGGTGATTTGTGAGAATCCAAAGCATAAACAAAAACAGGGATAGCCTGTTTAAAGGAGGCATAGATTGGCTAGGATTTCAGGAGTTGATTTACCGGGCGGTAAGCGAATAGAGATCGCCTTAACCTATATGTACGGCATTGGCCGTAAGACAGCCCAGGATATCCTGACTAAAGCAGGTATTGACTGGAACAAGAAGAGCGATAATTTAACTGACGACGACATTAACAAGATCAGAAAGATTATCGATGCGGATTATAAAGTAGAAGGCGACCTGCGCCGTGATATCTCTATGGACATAAAGAGATTGATGGATCTGGGTTGTTACCGTGGATTGCGGCATAGAAAGTCTTTACCGCTTAGAGGGCAACGGACGCGTACGAATGCCCGTACCCGAAAAGGGCCGAGGCGATCTATGATTAGCCGCAAGAAAGGGTAGATTTTATAAGGAGGGAGCATGGCTCAAGTAAAGAGGTCGGGACGAAAGAAGAAGGAAAAAAAGGATATTCCTGAAGGTATCGCCCATATCCAATCAACCTTTAATAATACTATTATCACCATTACGGACAAAACAGGTAATGTGGTGTCGTGGTCCAGCGCCGGTTGCCAGGGGTTTAAGGGCTCCCGTAAGGGGACTCCCTTCGCTGCCCAGATGGCGGCCAGTGATGCGGCTAAAAAGGCTATGGAATACGGGATGCGCCACATCGAGGTCTATGTCAAAGGGCCGGGGGCCGGCCGAGAGGCGGCTTTGCGGGCGCTGCAGGTGGCAGGTTTTAACATCAGCTTTATTCGTGACGTCACCCCCATTCCTCATAATGGATGCCGTCCTCCCAAAAGGAGAAGGGTGTAAAACTTCTCATGTCCGGTTTGACAAAAATATAAAAAATATATAGAGGAGGTCTTGACTTGGGTAAATACACAGGTCCTGCTTGTCGTTTGTGCCGGCGGGAAGGTTTAAAACTTTTTTTGAAAGGTGATCGGTGCTATTCGGATAAATGTGCCTTCGAACGACGTAGTTATGTCCCCGGGCAACATGGGCAGGCCAGGGTAAAGATTTCCAATTATGGTCTGCAATTACGTGAGAAGCAGAAAGTCAAAAGGATGTATGGCCTGCTGGAAAGGCAGTTCCGTACATGCTTTGAGAAGGCCGACTGGCAGAAAGGCGTGACCGGTACGAATCTGCTGGTTTTATTGGAGCGCCGTTTAGATAACGCGGTCTATCGGTTAGGGTTTGCCAGCGCACGCAGACAGGCCCGGCACCTGGTAAGACACAATCATTTTCTGGTTAACGGTAAAAAAGTGAACATCCCTTCTTATCTGGTGAAGGTAGGAGATGTTTTAGAGATTAAAGAAAAAAGCCGGTCTATTTTAGCCATAAATGAGGCTGTTGAGGCCGTAGTAAGGCGGGGCGTTCCTCAATGGCTGGAATTGGACAAAGATAACTTCAGAGGCACGGTTAAGGCCTATCCGATGCGTGAAGACCTGACCATGCCTATGCAAGAACAGCTTATTGTAGAATTATACTCGAAGTAAAAAAGGAAGTGGCGGATATGCCTAAAGAAATTACCAACTTGTCTGTACGAAACTGGCGGGAGTTAATAAAACCCAAGAGGGTGGAAATCGAGACAGACACTCATACCAATACCTACGGTAAGTTTGTCTGTGAACCGTTGGAACGCGGTTTTGGCATTACCCTGGGCAATGCCTTACGCCGGGTTTTGATCTCCTCGCTGCAGGGTGCAGCCATAGTTTCCATTAAAATAGACGGTGTTTCTCATGAATTTTCAACCATTCCAGGCGTAATGGAGGATGTCGCGGACATCATCCTGAACTTGAAAAATATTCGCTTCAAACTCCATACTGATACGCCTAAGACTGTTCGTATCGAGGCAAAAAAGAAAGGATTAGTCACGGCAGGTGATATTATCACCGATGGCACGGCAGAGGTCTTAACCCCTGATCTGCCAATAGCCACTCTAACCAGCGGTGGCGCTCTTCGTATGGAGATGGTAGTTAAATGGGGGAAGGGTTATGTGCCGGCGGAGAAGAATAAAGAAGAGACGCAGGCCATCGGGGTCATACCTATAGATGCCATATTTACACCCATAAGAAAGGTCAATTACGTAGTAACTCATGCCAGAGTCGGACAGATCACGGACTACGATAAATTGAACCTGGAGGTCTGGACAGATGGGAGTGTCATCCCCGAGGATGCGGTGGCTTATGCGGCAAAGATATTAAAGGAGCAGTTTTCCGCGTTTATCAATTTTGCGGAAGAGCCGGAAGTTGAGCCGAGGGAGGAGCTTAAAGAGGAGAAGACCGCAATCAACGAAAATATTTACCGTAGCGTAGATGAATTAGAATTATCGGTTCGCTCCGCTAATTGTTTAAAGAATGCGGATATCCACCTGATAGGGGATTTGATACAAAAGACCGAGGCAGAAATGCTCAAGACAAAGAATTTTGGCCGCAAGTCTCTTAACGAGATCAAAGAGATATTGACTGAGATGGGTTTGTACCTGGGCATGAAGTTAGAAAATTGGCCGCCTCCGCCATCTGAGATTGAAAAGAGAAGAGGAGAACAGGGATAATGCGACACAGGAAGGCAGGAATAAGGTTAAGCCGCACTACGGCACATCGTGAGGCCATGGTACGGAATATGGTTACCTCTTTGTTTATGCATGAAAAGATAAAGACCACCGATGCCAAGGCTAAAGTGCTAAGGCGCGTGGCCGAGAAGATGATTACTCTGGCTAAGCGCGGAGATATTCATGCCAGGAGGCAGGCCCTGGCAGTCATCCGTGA
>JASEGX010000115.1:6610-7561 GCA_030017815.1 Thermodesulfobacteriota bacterium
TGGGATTGTGAAAAAACTCTTTGAAGACCTGCGCAAACATTTTGTTGACCGGCCGGGTGGATATACGCGCATAACAAAGATAGGCATGAGGCATGGAGACGCGGCCCCGATATCTTTTATAGAGCTGGTTACAGGCGCTGCTGAGGGAGAGAAGTCCCGGGGCAAGAAGGGTAAAGGAAAGACCGCGGCCAAGAAACGGATCGCTTCCACCAAGACCAAATCTGTAAAACCGGCAGGGACTGAAAAGAAAAAGACTGTAAAGAAGAAGGAGACTGCGGAAGAAGTGAAGACCGAATCTTCTGAATAGTAATTAGTATTAGCAAGGCGTTATAGCAACCAATTTATCAGGCTGTACCTCCCCAGGTACAGCCTGTTTTTTTTGATAACAACTTGAGAAGCCAATGTTGCTCTTTGTCTTATCGATCCTATCCCCTTAATATTTAAATAGATTTTTTCTTATTGTGTTATTCCGCAAATTCTTATACGATTTGCATTCCGGGGACGAGGAACGCCTTGTCCTAATTGGGCGATCCATGCAAGGGCGACTCTTGGTTATCGTCCATACGGAGAGAGGCGATCGAATACGTATTATCAGCGCCAGGTTGGCGACAAAAAAAGAGAGGGTTAGGTATGAAGAGAATGAAGAATGATCCGGACATGCTGGAGGAGTACGATTTTACTGGTGCAGTCCGAGGAAAATATGCGAAGCGGTATGCGGAGGGCACCAACGTCATAGTTATTGATCCCGATGTGGCTGAGTATTTTCCCGACCACGACTCGGTCAACGACGCTCTCCGCAGTTTAACTGCCATTATTAAGAGGCAGAGGAGGGCCGAACAAGGGCATGGCGAGGGACGCTCGTAAACTCGCGCCCTTCATGCCCCGCGTTCCCCACTCCGCTTCGCTCGTGTGTCATGAAGAAAGGAGCAAGCCTTTCGTGCTGTATTAAAG
>JASEGX010000116.1:0-5143 GCA_030017815.1 Thermodesulfobacteriota bacterium
GTTCACTGTTGACCGTTTACCGAAAGAAAATGTCGGACAACGGTTAACGGATAACGGATAACAAACATGCTGACAGCTATTTTTAAAACAACTCCACATTGTCACCCAGGTCATCTGTCCCTGTCGCTCTTATCTGCGTATCCTTTTCAAGACGATCAACAGTACGGACATCAGCCGGTTTAAATTGCTGCAGGGTACAAATGTGCATCCTGCGTTCACTCTCCATGGTATAGCGTTCTGCTGTTCTATCCAGCGTCGATGCCCCGTTAATAAGCCGTCTCTCCTCCGGCGATAATCTCTTGCCGATTTCATCCTGCAGATGTTCTAAGTGAGAGATAACCCCCTCCAGGCCGGCCCCGGCAATCTGCGGAAATTTTATAGTGTTCACAAGCGCCGTAACATCCTCACCCAATAAGTGACTGGCCTGGTTAATGGCCTCAACGGCGCTCCCTGTCTTGTCGCTGGCAGTCTGCAAGAGGAGCACGGCATTAGAGGCCCGTTCCTGGCTTTTTGCGGTCTGGCTCCGGCAATGTTCCAATACACCTTCCAACTTGTCTTTCAAGGCGGCCGCCACATTAACGGCGTTCTGGAGTAAAGAGGCGGTCTCTTCAGCCGCAGCGCTCCAGGAATCCGAAAGGTGTTGCATAGCTTCGGCCAGGACTGAAAGCGCACGCCCATCCCCTCCCAGTCTTGCCGCCTGTACCTGGGCATTAAGGGCCAGGATCTTCATATCCAGGCGTGTCTTATTGATTTTGGTTTGATTGCTCCCGATCCGTTCTACCAGGCCTGACACATTACTGATGGTCTTAAACAATACCTCGCTGAGCAAAAAGCTATTTTTCAGTTGCTGTCCCAGCGCCTCCATCTGGGGCTTAAGCATAGCCAGTGCATTATCGCCCTGGCCCCCGCCCGTCTCACCTATAGTCTCGGCGACATGCCTTACATGTCCCTCGATTTCCCGTCCGATCCCTCCAAGGGCGGTCATTATGTTTTGGCCGGCAGCAGTAATTTCGCTCCTCACGTTACGAAGTTGTGAAAGCTGTACGGCTAAGTTCCTATAAATAATGCTCAGTTCTTCTGAAGTGCATTTGTTCAGACTCTTCCCATCCAGGGAGTATCCTATCTCTGTGAGGGTCTCCTGTACGTGTTCAACCTGCTGCCTGGTTATATCCTGGAACTGCAAGGCAGATACAATCTCTCCGACCTCCCGGAGTACCCTTTCGGAAAAGTGATCAATCTGTTCGGAAAGCCGGGTCATCTGTGCGGATGCCGTATCTACAATATCTAAAGCACCCATAATTTGTTGTGAAATCCGGTCAGACTCTTTACGTTGAATTTTCAGACGGGCAGCCACGGATGTCTCTGCCTCCTCAATATTCGCCAATACCTGTTTTACCTCGGTCTCAAAGTCAGATGCATACTTGGAAAGCGCACCGGAAAAATTACTTATTTGATCCGATAAAAAAATAAACCCGCTGCCCATATCTCCAAGACGGCCGCACTCAATGCGGGTAGAAATACCCAGTATTCTGGTTATAACGGCCAGCCTCTCCAGGGCATTGTGCCCGCTCTTCAGGCTTTCCAGTTCCTTCCCTATATTGAAAATATGCCTGACAGCCTTTGCAGACTCCTCAATCGTAGTACGCAAGGCGTCAAGCGACGTATTAAAAATATCCCTCACATCCAGAAAGAGGTCTGTAACCTTTCGAAGATGTCCGCCTGAGGCGGATGTCTGTCCCTCTTCTCGAAGATGCGCCGTAGCGTGCAGATAGACCGCCCCCCTGGCCTGTTCTGAAAGATCCTGGGCCCGTTGGAAAATAGACTCCAGCCCCCGGCCAAGCTGCAAAAATTCCGGCTCAATGTCGGCACATAACTGTGTCAGATGGCTTTGACACTCATCCAGTTCCTTTATTAGATTCCGCTTCTCATCCAATGGAGGAAAACCTCTTGAGCTTTTAGCCTTCAACTATGATGGTCTCGTAAAAAGTCAGAAAAGGCCGTTTTCTGTCATTCCGGCCCCGTATCAAGTACGGGGTAAACTCCAGCCGGAATCCAGCAAATTCAATATGTTCTGGATGCCGGATCAAGCCCGGCATGACGATTTCAGGACTTTTTACGAAATCATCAACTATGAGCCATGAGCTATACTCATTTATCGGTAGTCAAAAAAGATTTATTAAGCAAAAAACGATTTCTGCCCAATAGTGTCCGGTAAAAAAGCAAAAGGTCTAAGGAATGTCATTCCTGCGCAGGCGGGAATCCAGTAAAATCAATATGCGCGGGATTCGTGCTTGCGCAGGAATGACAAGAACAGGTAACGTTAACCATGAGAAAAATTAAATCCCCTGCCCTGCGCAGGCTTGTTCGACAGGGGCCTTGCCCATCGTTTCTACACCCATGCCGCCGGCGTCCTGGAGAAGCGCTACTTCGTCTATCGAGAGAATGCGGTTGATGTCCAGGATGATAGTAAAACTCTCGCCCTGTCTGGCCATGCCCTGGATAAAATCCGTTCCAAGGCGCATCCCCATCTTGGGCGGGGGTTCGATTTCATTGGCCGCTATCTCCAGGACTTCCTTGACCGAGTCCACCAGGCACCCTATGGTGGCCGATTCATCGTCAAAATCCACCTCAACAATCACGATGCAGGTATCAACCGTCCGCCCGGCCGACGGCATCCCCAGCTTTAAACGCATATCCATGACCGGAACCACGTTGCCCCTCAAGTTTATCACGCCGCAGAGAAAGTCCGGCATGCGCGGAATCCTGGTAATGGTGGTATATTCAAGGACCTCTTTCACCCTTGAGGTCTCGAGCGCAAAGTTTTCTCCACCTAAGACAAATGTAAGGTACTGTTTAATATCAGCCATGACTAAGTCTCCTTTTGGGCTAAAATCTTTCGAATTCCTGATCGGATATATCCTTGTCTTTCATTTTCAGGTCTATCCCGGTTGATTTATGCGCTATGACCGGTTTGATATCCGTCTTATGTAAGGCGGATTTTGTTGCCGGCGCCGTTTTTTTCCTTTCCGGGCCGCGAGTCTGAGAAATACGCCCGGCGTCCGGTTTTTTCATAGTACGTTCACCATGCCCGTCCAGTTTGAAAAATCCGATAGTTTCCAGGAGGTTTTCGGCCTGGGCGGAGAGCTCCTCAGCGGTGGACGACATCTCTTCCGCTGCGCTGGCATTCTGCTGCACCACCTGATCCAGTTGCTGGATAGCCTGGGTCACCTGTTCAACGCCGCTGGCCTGCTCGGTGCTGGAGGCGTTTATCTCCTGAACCAGCTCGGCGGTCTTCTGTATATTGGGAACCAGCTCGGCCACCAGAGTGCCGGCGCGTTCGGCCACCTGAACGCTGCTGCCGGAGAGGTTGGCGATCTCCTGGGCCGCGGTCTGACTGCGCTCGGCCAGCTTCCGCACCTCAGCCGCCACCACGGCAAAGCCCCGTCCGTGTTCCCCGGCCCGGGCCGCCTCGATAGCCGCATTTAAGGCCAGGAGATTTGTCTGGCGGGCGATTTCTTCAATGATGGATATTTTTTCTGCGATCTGCTTCATGGCTCCGACCGCTTCCGCCACGGCCTTACCGCTTTCCTGGGCATTGCCGGCGGCCTTCTCGGCAATAGAAGTCGTTTGTTTGGCGTTGTCTGCGTTTTGCGTCACCGTGCTGTTCATCTCCTCCATGGAGCTGGAGACCTCCTCAATGGAAGCCGCCTGCTCGTTCGACCCCTGCGAGAGTTGTTCCGCCCCGCTGCTCGTCTGCTGACTGCCGGAGGCCACATTATCGGCCGCGTCCTTTATCTGGCCAACGATATTCCGCAAGTCGTTAATCATCTTCTTAAAGGCATTTCCGAGAACATCCTTTTCTGATTTAGGTGTAACTTCTACCGTCAAGTCTCCCACGGCAACAGCCTCTGCCACCCGGGCGGTCTCCCGGAGACTTTCAATAACCTTATTTAAGCTTTCTATGACCCTGGCGATCTCATCCTGTCGTTCAGCGACAATGTTCACCGATAGATCTCCGAGGCTCAGGGTATGTAGTTCTTTTACCAGCATGGCCACCTGTCTTTCCATGTATTCCCGCTGCTCATCGGCCTCTTTCTGGAGACGTTTGACCTCTGTTATGTCAATGACCACCTCCATACCGCCGTAGGGCTTGCCCTGTTCGTCAAAGAGGGCGGAGCAGGCCGCCTGGATGGGGATCTTTTTGCCGTCCCTGGTCTCTGCCACCGTCTCCCCGATTATAGCCTCACCGGTGCGCATGCAATTTTTTATGGTGCACTGGGCCGTGCCGCAGAGGGGGGTCCTGGCAAACTGGGCGCAGGTCATCTTCCCCACCACCTCATCCCGGGCATACCCCATGGCCTTGAGGGCTGCATCGTTTATGGAGGTAATGACCAGGTCCTTATCGGTTACAAACATCGGTGCGGCGACGGATTTAAGGATGTTATCCGTCTCCCACTTGGCACGGGCCGCCTCAGACCGATCTATAATAACCTCCATGCCGCCGTAGGGCTTGCCCTGTTCGTCAAAGAGGGCGGAGCAGGCCGCCTGGATGGGGATTTTTTTGCCGTCCCTGGTCTCGGCCACCGTCTCACCGTTGATTACATCGCCGGTGCGCATGCAGTTCTTGATGGTGCACTGGGCTGTGCCGCAAAGAGGCGTCCTGGCTAGCTGGGCGCAGGTCATCTTCCCCACCACCTCATCCCGTGCATAGCCCATGGCCTTGAGGGCCGCATCATTTATGGAGGTAATGACCAGGTCCTTATCGGTTACAAACATGGGTGCGGCTATCGAGGCTACGATATTTTCGCATTGCTTTGCCCGTGCCAATGCCTCCCTAATCTCACCCTCATAATCCCTCGCTTTAGTTGTCCCTTGTCCTGCTACGCTTTTTGTCTTTTTACCTTTTTTTTCAGCCATCTTTTACCCCTCCTGTTTTAGTGGTATTGCCAAAAAAGATTAACCAGAGCACACAGAGAAGTGGTTGAATCTGTTTGCTCGTTTCCTGCTTATCGGAAGCCACAAAAAAATCATTAAGCAAAAAACGAATAATATGCCTTTTATTATTAATATTGTACGAAATAATATATTTTTTACTTTTGATGAAACCTAGTGTAGTGCATCCAACGCTTCTTTACATATATTG
>JASEGX010000116.1:5153-7527 GCA_030017815.1 Thermodesulfobacteriota bacterium
CCTGACCCGTGTGTCATTCCGGCGAACCCCGGATCGGGGTCCGGGGCAGGCGCCGGAATCCAGACGCCGTCCCCCATATCGAGTACGGGGCAGGCTCTGCGGAAGCAGGGAGCTATATAAATGAATTGGATTCCCGTTTTCACGGGAAAGCCTGGATTCCGTGTCAGGCACGGAATGACAGACAAGGGGTATTTTTAGGTAAAAACCTGCATTACTCCCCTCCAGACAGGGATCCAGAAGGGCAAGGTCAAGGGGAACCACCAGATATTTCACACTCAATGCGCGGTTTTTTAGGCTTTTTGCTTGTTTTAATCTTTTTTTGCTAATGAAGTGTTCTTTTATTCCGATAAGTGTAAAAAACAACCACAGAGATGGAAAATTCGAAATCCGAAGCACGAAATTCGAAACAAATTCAAATGACCAAAATGCAAAATCCTAAACGATTATGAGGCCCTTGCAAAAGTCGTCACTCCGGTGAAAACCGGAGTCCAGAGCCCTTGTAACTATCTGAATAGACTGGATGCCGGATCAAGTCCGGCATGACATTTTTATATATTTACTTGCCGGAGCAATAGCTTTTTCGGAGGATACAAGATGAAAGAAGAAGGCATAAAATCTCTGGAAATATCGGATAAAATAGCATGGATCGGTACGGGATGCGGGATATTCTTTTGGTTCATTGAATCCGCCATCCATTCCTATGTCCTTGAACATGGTCCTTTTATCCAGAAGCTACTTAACCCGACCACACACGAGGCCTGGATGCGCGGATTGATCGCGCTCATGTTTATTACATTCGGTGTCTATGCCCAATCCATCGTCAACAGGCGTAAAAAGGCAGAAGAGAGGCTAAGCAAAAGCGAACAATTTTTGTCCGATATATTTGAAAGCATTCAGGATGGCATCAGCGTCCTTGACACCCAATTTACTATCCGTCATGTCAATAATACAATGAAAAACTGGCATAGAGAGAACCTCCCGCTTGTGGGAAAAAAGTGTTATGAGGCCTACGGCAACCGCAGTACACCATGTGAAGCATGTCCGGCCTTGCGCTGTACGAAGTCCGGTCAACTGGAGGAAGAAATCGTGCCAGGGCCTCCAGGTTCTTCTATGGAATGGATGCAAGTTTTTTGCTATCCGATTAGAGATACGAATTCGGGCGAGGTAACCAGCCTGGTCAAATTCGTCCATGACATCACCGGGCCAAAAAAGGCAGAGAAGGAACTGGAAAGATACCAGACCCAGCTCGAGGAACTGGTCAGAGAGCGTACTGCAAAACTCTTGCTTACCAATGAAAGACTGGAGCAGGAAGTTGCCGAACGCAGACAGACCGAAGCAAAGTTAATGGAAAAGGCGAGAGAGCTGGAGGGCATAAATGAGCAGCTCAGGCAGAAGCAGGACCAACTGATACAGTCGGAGAAGATGGCCTCCATCGGTCAACTGGCCGCCGGAGTGGCCCATGAGATCAACAACCCGGTGGGATTTATCAACAGCAATCTGACCACACTGGATGAGTACCGGGGAGATTTAACCGAACTTATTGAAACCTACCTCAAACTGGAAGAACTGGTGGCTGATAACCCGGCATTATCCAACGATAAAGACCTGATGGATACCCTGGAGGCCAACCGTAACCTGAAGGACAGGATAGACCTGGATTTCATCCTCGGCGACTTTGATAAGATCATCGCCGAATCCAGGGAAGGAACTGAACGGGTCAAAAAGATTGTCCAGGATTTAAAGAATTTTTCACATGTAGATCAGACAGAGCTTACATGGGCGGATTTAAATAAGGGCATGGAGAGCACCCTGAACATCGTCTGGAATGAGCTTAAATACAAGGCCACGGTGACCAAAGACTACGGGGATACTCCAGATGTTTACTGTTATCCGCAACGGATAAACCAGGTCTTCATGAACCTTTTGGTCAATGCCGCCCATGCCATTGAAGATAAAGGTGAGATAAAGATAAGCACGGCGCATCTGGATGGCGCCGAGCCGATGGTGGAGGTCCGCATAAGCGATACCGGGAAGGGTATCCCGCCGGAGAACCTGCCCAGGATATTCGATCCCTTTTTTACCACTAAACCGGTGGGGAAAGGTACGGGGCTGGGGCTCAGTATGGCCTACAATATTATCAAAAGGCATGATGGCGAAATTAAGGTGGAGAGCGAAGTCGGCAAAGGAACCACCTTTATCATCCAACTACCGGTAAACGGGCCAAAGGAAGGCGAAGGGAAGACACAATGACAAAGTTCAAAGCCCAAAGTTCAAATGAATGCCAAATATCAAAGCCCAAAGCTGATGGTCTCGTAAAAAGTCAGAAAAGGCCGTTTTCTGTCATTCCGGCGAACCCCGGACCCCGATCCGGGGT
>JASEGX010000117.1 GCA_030017815.1 Thermodesulfobacteriota bacterium
AGAGATCGTGTTTTAATCAAAACCTTTTTGCCTCACCTTTTGAACGATACTAATTCATTAACCCAGTTTCTCGCCTATATCTATCTTATGGCCCCGGCGGAAATCCGCGACGGCCATCCGCCGGCCTCCTTCGATCTTGATCTCGGTGATAAGGATATAATCCCTGCCTGTGGCAACCAGGAGCCCGGAATCATCCGCCTGGATTATCTCCCCCGGCACCCTTTTTTCTGCCCCCTCAATAAGGCGCGGCTTATAAAGATGACAAAGTTTACCTCGCCAGAATGAATAGGAACCTGGCCAGGGATCAAGCCCCCGGATAAGATTAAAAATCTCTCCGGCCGGCTGCCGCCAATCGATCCGCCCATCCACTTTTTTTAACATCGGGGCGTAAGAAACCCCGGTTTTTGGCTGCGGCCTTGGTATAATAGTGCCTTTCTGGAGGCCGTCAAGGGTTTTGATGAGGGCCTTGGCTCCAAGGCTCGCCAAGCGATCATGTAATGTACCCGCCGTATCCACCGCATCAATTTTAGTCTCCTCCATGAGAAGAATCGGGCCGGTATCCATACCTTCATCCAGTTGCATAATGGTTACACCGGTGGTTTCTTCTCCGTTTATTAGGGCCCACTGAATAGGAGCGGCCCCCCGGTATTTGGGCAGGAGAGAGGCATGGACGTTGATGGCGCCGCGTGGCGGTATGGCCAACAGTTCCGGGGGCAGTATCTTACCGTAGGCCACCACGATTATGACCTGGGGGGACAATTTTCGCATTCCTCCAAGAAAATTTTCTGTGCGTATCTTCTCCGGTTGGAGGACAGGGATTTTTGCCTGTTCGGCCAGGACCTTGACCGGGGGAGGGGCGACGGCCAGACCTCGTCCTTTAGGCCGGTCCGGTTGCGTGACCACCGCTGCAACTTCTACTCCGCCATAATGGATGAGGGCCTCCAGGGAGGGCACAGCGAATGACGGTGTCCCCATGAAGACTACCGGCCAGCACAGCCGGTTCATAACGCTTCTACCTTAAGGATTTTTTTGAGGCGACGTTTGTAGAGCGTTCTTTTGAGGCTGCTGATGCGGTCGATATAAAGGATGCCGTTCAGGTGGTCGATTTCGTGCTGGAGACAGATGGCCAGGAGCCCCTCGCCCTCAAGTTCCATCGGCTCTCCTGCGAGATTCAAGGCCTTTACCTTGACCTTGGCGCTGCGCCTGACTTCAGCAGAATAGTCCATAACACTCAAACAGGCCTCTTCATGGGTAGTCTCGCCTTCTGCCCAGATGATCTCCGGGTTGATCAAGGCCGTTAATTTCTTATTTTCGCCTTCCCTGGATAAGTCAAAGATAAGGACCCTTTTTAAGACGCCGATCTGGTTAGCAGCCAGTCCAATTCCCGGGGCCGCATACATGGTGTCCGCCATGTCAGTAACTAATCTCTGAATCTCAGGCGTTATTTTCTCTACCGACTCAGCCACTTCTTTCAGAACCGGGTGTGGGTAGGTAATCATCTTGCGTATAGCCATAAAATTCACGTAGCTATCAGCCCTCAGGGAAAATTCACCGCTGCTTGGCTGTTTACTGAGTGCTGGGCACCGTAACCTATTTATAACATGCTTTCGGGGTCAACGTCTATAATCAAATTGACCCCTGCGACGGGAGGTTTTGCCTTAAGATATTCGAGAAGACCATTAGTGTAGGCATGTAGCGGCCCGACTTTGAGACCCTTCAAAAACATCTGATACCGGAATTTTCCCCTTATCTTGAAGAGCGGTGTCGGGGCCGGCCCAAGGATTTCCACGGTATCCCGCCAACCCCTGTTTTTTTGCAAAAGTGCATGTGCCCGCAGGCTCATCTCCTGGGCATAATCCTTGACCTTGATTTGGCTGTTGCTTTCCAGCAGGAGGTTAATCAGGCGCACAAAAGGTGGATACCTGAGCGCCTGGCGAAGGGCAATCTCCTCTTCATAATATCCCGGAAGATCGTGCTTTTTGGCCTTAATAATACTGTAGTGGTCCGGGTTATAGGTCTGGATTATAACCTTTCCCGGCCTTTCCCCGCGACCGGCCCGGCCTGCCACCTGAGCTAAAAGTTGGAAGGTCTTTTCCGCTGCCCGAAAGTCCGGCAGGTTCAAAGACAGGTCGGCTGAAACCACGCCGACCAAGGTGATATAAGGGAAATCATGCCCCTTGGTCACCATCTGTGTGCCTACAAGGATATCTATCTCCCTCTTTTGAACAGCTCGCAAGATAGCATGGTGCGCTCTTTTCCGGGTGGTTGTATCCCGATCCAGACGGGCTATACGCGCTTCCGGAAAAAGCATTTTTAGTTCCGCTTCAATACGTTCCGTCCCCCAGCCAATCGATCTGACATTAATACCACCACAGGCCGGGCAGGCCGGAAGCGCCGGGACTGAATAGCCGCAATAATGGCAAAGGAGTGTCTGTTCAGACAGATGATGGGTCAGAGAAACACTACAATTAGGGCAAATCAAGACCTGACCGCAGGAGGTACATTGCATAGAAGGTGAATAGCCCCGACGGTTAAGAAAAATAAGGGTTTGCTCCCTCTTTCGCAGGTTATCTTTTATGGCATCGAGGAGTTCCGGAAAAAAAATCTCCCTTCCGGCCCCGGTCTGTGACCCGGGGTTGCGCATATCGATAACAGCCACCTCCGGCAACGCCCTCTCCTCAACCCGTCTGGTCAGCGCCAGGTATCCATAACGCCCGGCTTTTACATTAAACATACTTTGTATGGAGGGAGTGGCCGAACCCAGGATCACCACCGCTTCCTCCAGGCGGCCACGCATTACGGCCACATCCCGGCCATGATAACGAAGCTTATCTTCCTGCTTATAGGAGCTGTCGTGTTCCTCATCCACCACGATCAGGCCCAGGGAGGAAAGAGGCGCAAATACAGCCGAACGGGCGCCGATGACTATTCGAGCCTTTCCTTCCAGTATGCGTATCCATTGATCAAGCTTTTCGCCGGGAGATAGGCCGCTGTGCAGGACGGCGACCTTGTCTCCAAAGCATGAAATAAAGGCCGCCTCTAAATAAGCCGTCAGGGCAATCTCGGGGACAAGAACTATGCAGGCTTTTCCTTGAGCCAGGGCCGCTTCGGCAGCCCTCAGGTACACTTCTGTCTTTCCGCTTGCCGTGACCCCGTGGAGGACATGGGCAGAAAATTCATGGCTGGAGAGGGACCTGGTGATATCTTCAACGGCCTGTTTTTGTTCGGCCGTCAGGGCTGTAGGGCGTCTATACCAGAAGCCCTCGGCGCTAAATGGATCTCTGTAAACAATAGCCCTGGAGAAGGAGATAAGGCCGGACTTCTCCAGTTTTTTCAATCTCTTTGTCAGGTGGGGCATGGAGGCCCCTAGTCTCTTTACAGGAACCTCTCCTTGCTCCCGCAGATAGGTAAGGATGGTCTCTTCATCGCCGGATAAGGGCTTTTCCGAAGCTTTTCCGGTGAGCCTTACCATGCGCTCCTCTTTAAGCCTGGTGCGCGGCCGTTCCACGACCTCTTTCCAGGCGAGGAGGCCTTTATCAACGAGGCCGGGGATTAAATGGCGGCCGGCGCCGGGGGAAATTTTTTCAATAGCCGGGACCGAGACAGGGGTTTCTCTCCTAAAAAGCCCTAAAACGGAGAGGATCTCCGGGGAGGCGCCCTCTTCGTTACACCCCGGCGTATCTGCGACCAGAGTGCGGCGACCGATCCCGGTAAGAACCAGCAATCGCCGGCTGGAGACATTCAGGCCGGCCGGCAGGGCCAACTCTATCACCTTACCCAGGGGATAATGATAATAGCGCGCCATCCACTCAAAAAGGCGAAGGAGGCCGGGAGGAAAGAGGGGGCGCTCATCCAATATATCCAGGATCTCTTTCAGTTCCGGTTTGTCTGAAGAGGCGACCGTACCCAGTACATAACCGGTAACAGTACGTAACCCTATGGGTATAAGTACACGCAGGCCAGGCTGTATGTCTTTCTCCAGTTCAGCCGGGACAAGGTAGTGGAAGGTCTTAAAAACAGGTAAGGCTGGGGCTGCTTCAATGATCAGGGACATTTTAGCCGAGGCATAATTCCTTTTGCAGGTATTCTCTGACCCTTGGGCCGATCTCCGGGTGTTTCAGGGCATAGGCCAGCGTAGCCTGAATATAGCCAAATTTATCCCCGGCATCATACCGCCGGCCGGCAAAACGATAGGCGTATATCTGATTTTGGCGCGCCAGTTCCATGAGGGCATCAGTAAGTTGGATCTCTCCACCATGCCCTGTTGGCGTGTTTTCCAGGATGGTAAATATATCCGGCGTCAGGATATACCGTCCGATAATAGCCAGGTTTGAATCTGTTGTTTCCGGGGCCGGTTTTTCCATCATCTTTGTCACCCTATAGGTCTGTTCTTTAATCTCCTCCCCTTCGACTATACCATAGTTATGAATCTCTTCTTTCGACACGGGATAGACAGCCACTATCGGCCTATGAAATTCATTAAAGACATTCAATAACTGCTGGGTACAGGGGATGGAGGCATCCACCAGGTCGTCACCCAAGACCACCACAAACGGTTCATTGCCCACCAGGTCTTTTGTGCATAGTATCGCATGGCCCAGTCCCAATGGCCGCTTTTGCCTTACAGAGGTAATCTCGATCAAATTAGATATCTTTTTGACTTCTTCCAGAAGCGTCCACTTTTTTCTCTGTTCCAGGATCGTCTCCAGTTCATAGGAATAATCAAAGTGGTCTTCGATCGCCGACTTGCCACTGCCGGTGACCATGATGACCTGTTCGATACCCGAGGCCACCACCTCTTCCACAATGTATTGAATCGTAGGCCGGTCAACAATGGTCAGCATCTCCTTGGGGATCGCCTTTGTAGCCGGCAGAAACCGGGTACCCAGTCCGGCTACCGGAATAACAGCCTTTCTTATCCTCATAAAATCTCCCGAGTTACATATAGTTAGTGTTCATCCGGAAACCCAAAAATTCCGGATGAGCTGTCAGCACTCAGCTCTCGGCTAAAGGCCAATCTGAGTGCAACGCACAGGCACGTCGTCTGGAACTTCTTGGTTAATTTATACAAGGAGGATGAAACAAAGTCAAATGAACCCTAAAGAAAAGAAAAAAACAGCCGAAAAAGATATTAATAACCTGTGCCTCACATCCCGGAGGAAGAAATATGTCCAGAGACAGTGTAAAGCTTTATTGTGCGCTTTCTGTGCTTTTCCCAAAAGAGCAATTAGAATCACCGGCTTTCCTTGTATCGCTTGACCCCGAGACCCTTAAAAAGGCATTTCGGGCGAAGGTCATGCAATGCCACCCCGACCTTATCCATAACCTGCCCGAGAGCTTTCGCCGCAGCAGGCATGAACGTTTCATACGCATCCACCAGGCCTACGAGTTTTTGAACGTCTGTTTAGAAACGGCGCGGGAAAATGGGGAAAATATCCCGTGGCCCCAGTTTAAAAAGAAGATTACATCCGATGTCGCAAAGCAACGCGTACCACAACGTAAGCTAATATTCGCCGTGGGTGGCGCTAAGGGCGGCATAGGGAAGACCATTCTTTCCGCAAACCTAAGCGCCGGCCTGGCATCGCTGGGTAAAAGGGTCATTGCCGTGGATCTGGACCTGGGCGGGGCCAACTTACATCTCCACCTGGGGGTAAAGTTCCCGCCGCTCACCCTGCAGCACTATTTTAAAGGCGGGAAGCCATTAAACGAACTCTGCCTGGATACGGCGGTTAAAAATCTGAAAATCATAGCCGGGGATAGTTCCAACATGGGCATGGCCAACATCCTAACGGCCCAAAAGAAAAAGCTCATTAAGGACTTGCAAGGTCTGCCGGCTGATTATGTGGTCGTCGATTTGGGCGGAGATACCTCCTATAACGTGGTGGACTTCTTTTTAGCCGCAGATGAGCGGATAGCCGTAACCTCACCGGAACCGAGCTCTGTCCTGGATGTTTATAATTTTATAAAGGTCAGCCTGCTCCGCTACCTCAATAAAACTATTTTTGATACTATGAAACCAGATGAAGCAAGGATGTTTCAAGGGCATATTAACGAGCTTAAGGGGTGGGTCTTTGAAGCCACCTCTTCCTCCGGCAACCGCCGTATTAAACGCATCGACGAGCTATTATCTCACGCCCGGGAAAGAGATGCGGATTGGGGGCTTTTCCTGCAGGAGAAAATGGATAAGTTTTGCCCCTATCTGGTTGTCAACATGACAGAAGCAGGCGCTAATGACAACATTTCAACCCGCATAGCCGAAATCGCCAGACAAAATCTCTCTATAAATATTTTGCCCCTACCCAGCATCTCCTTTGACCAGGAAGTTAAAAAAGTCGTGCATTACCTTGTGCCCGTGCTGCTGGAAAGGCCAAAAAGTCAGGCCTCCCGGTGTGTTTTCAATATATTGCGTACCATACTGCAAAGGCAGGTTGGAGATAGCGGCCTGGGTCAGCTCCTGGAAAATGCGACTGACGAAAAAATTGCCCCGGCATTTTTTCAGTTTATCAAAGGAGAGACGGGCGCCACGTTTGGCAGCAAAGAAAGAAAGGTTGACCAGGTTTATGCCGGTTGGCGTTAAGTAGTTTGTTCCCATCCGAAAACTATCGTTTTCGGATGGGAACAAAAATGTTACGAAAAAGGTATTATTACCCGTGCAGACTATCCCGTTATCTCTTGCTACTTCCAGCATGATCCTGGCCCGGGACATCCTCCGCGAAGACGGCATCATCCTTTGCGGGAAAGGAACCGGGCTGTCTGAGGCCTTGATCGAACGATTAAAGAGATTGGGGTTTCAGACCATAACAGTGGAGGGACACCCCATTGCCGAGGAAGGTGAAAAGACGCTGGAAGGAGAAGTGGCCGACCTTGAGGAAAGATTTCGCCCCAGGACAGGCGACCCCCTCCTCATGCGCGTAAAGGAAATAATAAAGGATCTGATCGTAACTTCATGGCAATAGAGTGGGACGAGGAAAAAATCGCCGGGTTCAGGGAAAAACTTAGACAGGCAAAGGCCCTGCCAACACTGCCGGGCATTGTTTCTAAGTTAACCCAGATGGTCGAAGACCCTGCAGTCTCTGCCGACCGGATCGGACGCGTTATCGCCAAGGACCAGATCCTGTCGGCAAAACTCCTTAAACTGGTCAATTCAGCATTCTACGGGTTTCCCGGGCGCATCTCTACGGTAAGCAGCGCCGTCATCCTTTTAGGATTTAATGTGGTGCGGAGCCTGGTGTTGAGCGCCTCTATTTTCGAGGCCATGGAAAAGACAGTGGTTGGTCTCTGG
Organism: Thermodesulfobacteriota bacterium; assembly: GCA_030017815.1. Lineage (GTDB taxonomy): Bacteria > Desulfobacterota > QYQD01 > QYQD01 > QYQD01 > QYQD01. The sequence goes on from JASEGX010000117.1 coordinate 7,283, forward strand.
GAACATTCCCTGGGATGTGCAGCCATTGCTAATGTAATCGCCCGGCGGCTGAGCATTAACGATCCCGAGGAGATATCCACTGCGGCGCTTCTGCATGATATCGGCAAGGTAGTGATCAGGGAAAACCTGGCCGAAGAGGCCGCCGTCCTGGACGAGGCCATACTGGGCGAAAATATCTCTCTTTATGCGGCAGAGCAGCGGATACTTAAGATTAAC